>DASTNM010000431.1:0-9670 GCA_035762745.1 Candidatus Polarisedimenticolia bacterium | reverse complement strand
GGCGCGCTCACGGGGTCGTTCCATCGCGCTATCGGTAGAGGCAGGCTGGTTTAGCAAGAAAGTGCAAGCGGCCGGGACGACGGCGGGGATAGTCTCGTTCCTCACGCTCATGAGGAGCCGACATGAAATCCTTGAGTCTTGCCATCGCCAGTCTCGTCGTCCTGGGATCGATCCCCGTCGCAACTCCGGAGGCCTCGCCCCCGGGCGCGCCCGAGAGACCGGGCGCGGCTGCCGTCCGTCCGGGCGAGGAGGAGGTGTGGCGGGTGGTCGAGGAGTTCAACCGGGCCTTCGCGGCCAACGACAGCGATCGCTACTTCCGTTTCATCGACGACCGGATCACCGTGCTGACGCCGTCGAACCCGTATCGGGTCGAGGGGATCGTCGACGATTGGGCCGAGTTCGAGCTCGGTCTGCGTCTCGGCTACGGACGGATCGGCTACTTCCAGGAGCTGCAGCCGCGGGTCGACCTCTACGGTGACGTCGCCGTGGCGACCTATTTCTCCCGTGGCCGCTACGGGCCCGATGTCAAGGCGGCGACGCTCTATCTCAAGGAGACCGACGTCCTGGTCAGGACGTCGGGCCAATGGAAGATCGTGCACATTCACGTCTCGGCCACGACACCTCAATAAGGAGGCGCCCATGATCGATCACGTCGGCTTGAAGGTGAAGGATTTCAAGAAGAGCCTGGCCTTCTTCGCGAAGTCGCTCGCCCCGCTCGGCTACAAGGTCCTGGCGGAGTACGAGGACGGCGCGGGACTGGGGACGGGGAAGTCGCCGGACTTCTGGATCAGCAAGGGCGACCCCCCCAGGCCCGGGGTGCACATCGCTTTCGCCAGCGGCAAGCGGGCCATCGTCGACCGCTTCCACGCCGCCGCGCTTTCGGCGGGCGGACGCGACAACGGAGCACCGGGCCTGCGCCGGGACTACCACCCGGATTACTACGGGGCGTTCGTCTTCGACCCCGACGGGAACAACATCGAGGCGGTCTGCCACGATCCGAAGGGCTGAGCCCGGCCGACGGGTCACGGTCGCGTCTCCTCGATCGTCCGCGGGTGGGCCGTGGTCCTCGCTGCTGTATCATGCGCCGCATGATCCCGGAGGAGCCAGGTCCCGAGGCGCCCGCGGCGCAGGAGATCGCGCCGGTCACGGCGGGCGAGCGCATCTCCTCCGTCGACGTTCTGCGCGGGGTGGCGCTGCTCGGCATCCTGCTGATGAACGTCGTTTCGTTCGGCCTGCCGGAGGGGGCCTACGCCGATCCCACCGTGGCCGGAGGGGAGAAGGGGGCCAACCTCGCCGCCTGGCTCGTGAGTCAGGTCCTCTTTGAGGGGAAGATGCGCGCCATCTTCTCGATGCTCTTCGGCGCGGGCGTCGTGCTGCTCACCTCCCGGGCCGAGGCGCGCGGCGGCGAGGGACGCATCGCCGACATCTATTACCGGCGCTGCCTCTGGCTCATCGCCTTCGGTCTGGCGCACGCCTACTTCATCTGGCCGGGAGACATCCTCTACGGTTACGGAGTCGTCGCGCTCCTGCTCTTTCCGTTCCGCCGGCAGTCCGCGAAGTTCCTGATCGTCACGGGGCTGCTCGTCCTCGCCGTCATCGTCCCGAAGACGATCTTCGAGGGCCGGCACCTGGCCTCGTTGCGGGCCAGGGCGCAGGACGTGGAGCGCGCGGTGGCCAGAGGAAGGACACCGACCGAGCCGCAGCGCGAGGCGCTCAAGGAATGGGCCGAGAAGCTCAAGGAGCTGAAGCCCCCGCCGGCCGACATCGCGAAGGAGATCCGCGCCCACCGGGCGGGTTACTGGACTCTCTTCGCGCGGCGCGCGAAAGAGGTGGTGAGCGACGAGTCGACCCTCTTCTACAAGTACGGCTTCCTCGACGCCGCCGGGATGATGCTGCTCGGCATGGGGCTCCTGAAGCTGGGTGTTTTCTCCGCCGCGCTCAGCCCACGCTTCTATCAGGCCATGGCGCTGCTCGGGTACGGGATCGGGGCGCCGATCAACTGGTACGTCGGCCACCTGGAAATCGCGGGGCATTTCGATCCGGTCGGCATGTTCTCCGCGTACGCCACCTACGACCTCGGCCGGCTCAGCGTCGCCCTCGGGCACGTGGCGGTCGTCATGCTCATCTGCAAGGCCGGGGCGCTGCGCTTCCTGACCACGCGCCTCGCCGCCGTCGGGCAGATGGCGCTCAGCAACTACCTGGCCCACTCGATCCTCTGCGTGCTGCTCTTCGACGGGACCGGGTTCGGCCTCTTCGGCCGCCTGCAGCGCATCCAGCTGCTCTACGTCGTCCTGCCGATCTGGGCCGTGCAGCTCCTCGTCAGCCCGATCGTCCTGCGTCGTTTCCGCTTCGGACCTCTGGAGTGGCTGTGGCGCTCGCTGACCTACTGGCAGCGTCAGCCACTGCGCCTGACCTGAGCCGGTTTCACCACCGGCTCATCCGCTCCGACCCGAGATGGTCGGGCCGCCTGTGCGCAGCCGCCGGCAGAGCGCCTCGACCTCGACGCGGTGGGGCCAGGCCTGGGGGGCGACCTGGAGGGCACGGGTCAGGTCCTGCAGGGCACCGACCGAATCGCCCGCTTTCATCCGGATGAGGGCGCGGTTGTACCGGGGCATCGGCAGGCTGTCGTCCAGACGGATGGCGTGGTTGAACTCCGCGAGCGCCCCCGCCGCGTCTCCCTCCTGCTGCAGGACGGTGCCGCGGCCGAGATAGGCCTCGGCGTACGACGGGTCGATGCGGATCGCCTCCGAGTAATCGTCCAGGGCGGCGGCGCGATCGCCCTGCTTCAGGCGGATGGTGCCCCGGTTGTACCGGGGACGAGGGTTCTTCGGCGCCAGCCGGATGGCGAGGTTGGTCTGCTCCAGCGCCTCGTCGAGGGCGCCCTGCTGGGCGAGCAGGTACCCCAGGTTCGTGCGCATCTCGGCGTTCGCGGGGTTGAGCCGCAGCGAGGCGCGGATCTGCTCCAGCGCCTCCTCCTTCCGGTCGAGCAGGAGAAGAGACTTGCTCAGGCTGTCGTGGATCCTCCACAGGCTCGTCCGCCAGTCGTTGCGGCCGCCCTCGAGCGCCTTTTTGAACTCGACGATCGCCTCCTCGTGCCGCCCCAGCCCGGCGAGATCGGTGCCGCGTCCGAAGTGGCGCGCCGGCTCGACGGCCGGCACGGAGATGCGGGTGAACTGATCGAAGGGCACGTTGACGAACTCGGGAAGGTTCACCGCCCGGTTCGCGCTGGTGCTGTTCTCGACGAGCAGCGCGGGGCTGTCGTTCCCCTGCGCGTCGATGTGGGTCAGGAACATCTGCGTGTAGGGGGTGTTGCTCTTGGACGAGAAGACCATCCAGCGCCCGTTGGGCGAGAAGCTGTGCCAGGAGTTCATGAGGCGCGAGTTGCAGCGCATCGGCCGCGCCTCCCCGCCGGCGAGCGGCACGATGAAGAGCCGGCCGTCGGGGCGCAGAAGCTGACCGTTCCGCGCCTGGACGAAGACGACCCAGCGACCGTCCGGCGACACCTTCGGGAAGGAGTTGCTCATGCCGTTCCCGGAGGCGCCCGCGATCGGCTCCGCCCGTCCGCCCCGCCCGTCGTTGAACGGGATCCGGACCAGGTCGTACTGGATCGGCGTCTCGTTCGGGTCGCCGGCGTAGGTCGCGTCGGGGCGTCCCGGGATGTAGGGATCCCGGGCCTTCGCCCGGGCGAAGACGATGGTCCGCCCGTCGGGGCTCCAGACCGGATCGCAGTGCACGAACTCCGGATCGTCGGCCCCCGGCAGCGCCTTGATGGCGCCCGTCTCGCGATCGTGGATCGCCAGGATCCCGCGCGTCGGATAGAAGACCTGGTTGAACTTGTAGTTCCAGAAGTTCCGCACGTAAAGCGCCTCGTTGACGGTCGCGATCGCGTACCTCCCGTCGGGGCTCAGGCGCGCCAGGAACCCGAGGGTGTTGAGCCCGCGCGGCATCTCCCGGAAGGCGTTCCAGGTCATCACGTGCTCGTCCCGGATCACGACCTCCTTCGCGATCGGAACGATGGCGTAGGCCCCCTTGTCCCCCTGCGGCCCGTCGAGGTCCATGCCGAGAGTCCGCCCGTCGGCCGAGAAGCTGTGACAGTTGGCGCAGGTCGGCATGTCGGTCAGCAGGACGCGGCTCTCCGGGCGCGACACGTCCCGCAGGCGCCAGGCGATCAGTGGCAGGGCCCCCTTGGCCAGCGGCTTGATCACCCCTTGCTCCGTCTGCGACGGCATGAGCGGGACGTCACGGTAGAAGATCGGCGCGCCGACCGGATCGCGGGAGGTGCCGAGCGTCATCCGGCCGCGCGACACGACGCTCCCCGGATCGGCGCCGCGGTAGCCGACGAAGGTCACCGTCGCCGGCCGCTCCACCGAGTTCGACTTGATCGCCTCCCAGACACGGGCCTCCGGCTTCCAGGCCCGGGCGGCGGCCTGTTCGGGGGTCGGCTTGTAGATCTCGTTGTGATCGGAGACGCAGCGCGTGTCGATATCGCCCGCCGCCGGCGGCTCGCCCGGAACCAGGATATCCAGGCGCGACGCCCCTCCGGCAAACGACACGTCGACGAGCCAGCGGTCCGCGCGGTTGGACGCATCGCGCCAGAGGAAGGTCGGGGCGATCATGTCGGGAGGGAAGATCGAGGCATCGAGCGGATAATCGATCGTCAGTGTGGCCGTCTCCCCGGCGGGCGGCGCCGCCTCCAGCAGGCCGCGGATCAGGCGCTGCTGCCCTTCGTCCGCCGTGGAGTCCAGGCCGCACCCCTCCGCCAGGACCACCTCCACGCGTGCCGGGCGGTCGGGAGCGGCGCGGGCGCGCCAGAGCCTGCGGGCGGAGGTCGCCACCGCGAGGGTGGCGGTCAGCGCGAGAATGACCGCCGCGATGCGGACGGTCGGTTTGCCGGGGCTCGGCATCACGTTCAGGGCCCTCCAGGTGCCGCGTCCGGGGGCGTCGATGGCTCTCAGGCCCGGACGGCGGTGACTTCCATCTCGCACAGCCACTCGGGCCGGCAGACCTCGGCCAGGCAGAGGGTGTTGGGGATCCCGGACGGCAGGCCGTGCCGGGCCGCGACACGCCGGAACGTCTCGACGTCGTCCGACCTTTTGAGGTAGGTCACGGCGGAGACCACGTGGTCGTATCCGATCTCCTGGCCGGCCAGGAGCGCCTCGATGTTCTGAAGCATCCGCTCGACCTGTCCCGCGATGTCACGTGCATGCACGACCCGGCCGTCCGTATCGATGCTGGCGGTGCCCGAGACGTGCAGGATCGATCGGTCCACGAGGTCGATCCGCATCCCTCTGGAGAAGTCCGAGCCGTAGGACGGAGCCTCGTTCATCGTCGGCGAGTGGAGGGCCGTCACCCGCGGCGGCGCCGTGCCGGAGATCGCCCGGAGATCGATCCCCAAAGCGCGATCGGGAGGACAGGGTACGCCTCCGATGGCGGTGCTCGCCGGCGGGGGCGCGATGCCGCGGGCGGTGAAGAACCGCCGGCGCTCCCGGTTCAGTGCCGCGTAATCGCCGCCGATGTCGGCGAGGAAGATCCAGGTGCGCACGACCTCCCGGAACGAAAACCCGGCGCGGTTCAGCACCGCCTCCGCCCTGAGAAAGGCCGCGGAGGCCTGGCTCGCGGCGTCGAGCCGGTCGCCCGGCAGGCCGCCGGTCACACCCGACAGGAAGAGGTGGCGCACCCCGTCCTCGTCGACGATCCGGCCGCTCCCCTCCGCCGGCAGCCCCTCGACGTTGCGCGACGGCAGACCGTCCCCGTCGGCACCGAGCAGGGCGAGCGCCTGCAGCTCGCAGAGCAGCCCGCTGCGGGCGGGTGGCTGCCCGACCCAGGTGGTCGCGGGGTGGGGCGATCCGCTGCCGGGGTCGCCGTAGATCTCGTGGCGGATCGCCGCCAGGCGGGGGGCCTGACGGCCGATGTCGCTCAGGAAAACCCTCTCGGCGACGACGTCGCGCGCCGTCGCCCCGTGCGCGCAGAGCCCCGCGAGGAGCCGCTCGTACATCGAGCGGGCCTGGCGCTCGAACCCGATCGCCGGGCCGTCCGGACGGGCGCCGAGGTGTATCTCGATGACTTTCGTGGACTCGACGCGGGCAGACTCGACCGGAGCCCCCCGTTCGCTCCCAGTGAGGATCTCGAGGGCTGGTGTGTCGGGCATCGGCCGAAATATGCCGATTGGCGGCCTCCCTCACAATGCCCCGTCAGGGGGGGTTTTCTCCCCTGTTCGAGGGATGCCGGAAGCTCAGCGCGCCGCGGCCGCATCGGGCACGACGACCTCTTCGACCTTCAATGCGCGGGCCTTCTGGCCGAGGGCCACAAGGTCGCCTCCGACGATTCCCTTCCACTCGGCCTCGTAGCCGTCCAACTCGCGCGACTGGTCGGCGAAGACCTCGCGCATCCCCTGCGTCGGGGCCCCGCTGCCACCGGTCGCGAAGACGAGCAGCGGGCTGAGGCGGGAATAGAGGCGGGCCCCCTTGGCGAGGATGTCGTACTCCACCTCGGCCTTCGGGTTGTGGAGCTTTTCCTCGAGGGCGTCGCAGCGCGTGATCAGACTCCGAGCCGACTTCATCCAGTCGGCCGCGCGCGGGTCGTCCTCGAGCGCCTCGACCTTCACATCGATCTGCCGCCGCACGGCCCGGATCTGCGCCACCAGGGCGGTGAGCCGGCTCACCCGTTCCCGAACCTCGAGTGCGAAACGGACCTGCGCCTCGAGATCGCCCGGTGGCACGGCGAGACGCGGATCGGGACGCACCTCGAGCGGCGCCGTCAGGCTCTTCCCTTCGATCGTGAGCCTGACGGTGTATGTCCCCGGGATCACGCGGGGCGCCGCCTCCGGATTCCCCTCGCGCTTCGCCCCCTTGATCGTCCGGGCGCGGTCGTAGGCGAGGTCCCAGGCGATGCGCTGCACTCCGGGCTCGAGCGAGAGGACCGGCTTCTCCTTCGCCTCGGGGGCGTCAGGGTCGTCCTCCTCGACCTCGGCCGCCTCCTTCGTGCTGGTGAAGGTGCGCACGACGGCCCCCGCCTGGTCGAGGATCTCCATCCGGATCTCCCCTTCCGGCTTCTTCTTCAGGGAATATTGGAGGATCGCCCCGTCGGGCGGATTTTCCCCCGGCCCTTCGTCGTGGAACGATTCGCGGGACTCCCAGCGGATCGCCGGCTGGGGAGGGAAAAGGTGCGCCGGCCGGTCGGCGATCTCGCGCGACCAGTCGCGAACCGGCGTCAGGTCGTCCAGGATGAAGATCGATCGCCCGTGCGTGCCCACCACCAGGTCGTTGTCCTTGACGACCAGGTCGTGCACGGCGACCGTCGGGAGGTTGAGCCCGAGGACCTGCCAGCTGGCGCCGTCGTCGCGCGACAGCTCCACTCCCCGCTCCGTGCCGGCGTAGAGCAGCCCCCGACGCTTCGGGTCCTCGCGCACCGCGTGCAGGTGGACGTCCTGCGGCAGAGTCGACGTCAGGCTCTTCCAGCTCTTCCCGTAGTCGCTCGTCTTCCAGAGGTAGGGCCGCATGTCGTCGAGCCTGTGGGCGTCGACGACGACGTAGGCGGTCGCGGCATCGAAGGGCGATGGCTCGATCAGGCTGACGGTGCCCCACTCGGGGATCCCCTTGATGTTGGCCGTGACGTTGGTCCAGTGGGCGCCGCCGTCGCGCGTCACCTGCACCAGGCCGTCGTCCGTTCCCACCCAGATGAGCCCCTTCTCCTTCGGCGACTCGGCGACCGCGAAGATCGTGCAATACCACTCCACGCCCGTGTTGTCGCCCGTGAGCGGCCCGCCCGACCACTTCTGCTTCGACTTGTCGTTGCGCGTCAGGTCGGGGCTGATCGCGGTCCAGGTCTGCCCGCCGTCCGCCGAGCGGAAGAGGACGTTGCCGGCGTGGTAGACGACCTTGGGATCGTGCGGTGAGATCAGGATCGGCGCGGTCCACTGGAACCGGTAACGGTTGTCCTCGGCGCCGTGGCCCGACCAGTTCTCGGGGTAGATCGACACGTTGCGCGTCATACCGGTCCGCTGGTCGTAGCGCGTGATGATGCCGAAGTACTCGCCGGCGTAGACGACGTCGGGGTTCGATGGGTCGGACGCCGTGTGCCCCGCCTCGCCCCCGCCGACGTCGTGCCAGTCACCCGTTGTGATGCCGCCGGAGGCCAGGCTGTTGCTCGGCCCCGAGGCGGTGCCGAGATCCTGCATCGCCCCCGAGACCCGGTAGGGGATCGAGTTGTCCGCCGTCACGTGGTAGAACTGGGCTATCGGCAGGGGCGGGGCGTACCACGTCTCGCCGCCGTTCCACGACAGGTCGACCCCGCCGTCGTTGGCGCCGATCACCCGCTTCGGGTTCTGCGGGTCGATCCAGACGTCGTGGTGGTCGCCGTGGTGGGCTCCCTTCACCTGCTTGATCGTGCGCCCGCCGTCGATGCTCCGGAGCATCGGCACCTGCGGGAACCAGACGACGTCGGGGTTGGTCGGATCGATGGTCAGCGTCATGTAGTACCACGGGCGCTGCGTGAGGGCATGGTGCTCGCTGATTCGCTCCCAGGTGTCGCCGCCGTTGTCGGAGCGGTAGAGACCCCCCTTCTCCGCCTCGATCAGGGCGTAGACCCGCCGGCCGTCCGAGGGGGCGACCGCCACGCCGACCTTGCCCCAGATCCCCTCCGGCAGCCCCTTCTTCGTGAGCTGCGTCCAGGAGTCGCCACCGTCACGCGACATATAGAGGCCGCTTCCGGGGCCGCCGCTGGTCATCACCCAGGGCCGCCGGCGCGCCTGCCAGAGCCCGGCGAAGAGGACATTGGGGTTCGACGGGTCGAAGCAGACGCTCGAGGCGCCGGTGTCGGGATCCTTCTTGAGGACCTGCTGCCAGCTCTTGCCCCCGTCCTTCGTGCGGTAAACGCCGCGCTGCGGGTTGGGACCGAAGGCATGTCCGAGCACGGCGGCGAAGGCGATGTCGGGGTCCGTCGGGTGGACGATCATCTGACCGATCTGCCCTTCCTGCGTCCAGACGTGCATCCAGGTCTTGCCGCCGTCCGTCGACTTGTAGATGCCGTGGCCCGGGGCGACATTGCCTCGGATGTTGGCCTCGCCGGCCCCGACATAAACGACGGCCGGGTTCGACGGGGCGACGGCGATCGAGCCGATCGAGGCATCGGGCTGGTCGTCGAAGATCGGCTTCCAGTGGATGCCACCGTCCTCCGACTTCCAGACGCCGCCCGAGGCGGTGGCGGCGTAGTCGACGAGCGGGTTCCCCGGCACCCCGGCGACCCGCGACACCCGCCCGCCGACCGCCGGGCCGACCAGCCGGAACTTCAGGCCCTTGAACTCCTCGGGCCCCTTGGAGGGCTTCTCGGCCTCCTCGGCGGCCCGCGCCGCGGCGGCACCGGCGACGAGCAGGACCGACAGCAGGACGACGATCGGACGTACGGCGCGCAGGGACATGGCCTCTCCTCTCACGAAGAAGCGCGCATTGTAGCGCGGATGGGCGGCACACGGAGTCCCCCCGGCGGCGCGACCGGAGGGTGGCCCCCGCCGGGGACGGGTCCCCGGCGGGCGCAGGACGCGGCGCCTCACCCTGGTTATGATTCGGGGTCGATCCCTGAGCTATCCCCGGTTTCGGGTGGCGTGCCGCAGCCCGTCGCGGCTCCGCGCTCGCTCGCGCGGGCTCTCGAGCGTCCGTCCATCGCGCATGGCGCG
>DASTNM010000430.1:0-2033 GCA_035762745.1 Candidatus Polarisedimenticolia bacterium | reverse complement strand
GAGCGAGGAGCCGAAGGTGAACGGCATGCCGGCCGGCGCCGATCCGGGCCGACGCTCGCTCTTCACCCTCGTGCCGACCCTCGACGCGGCGCAGCGGATGTACGACATCGCCCGGACCGGCGACATCCCCGAAGATCTCTGGGTCGACTGCGTCGTCGCCTCGAACGTCGATGATTCGCTGGCGCCGAAGGGGCGGCACATCATGACCTGCTTCGTGCAGTACGTCCCGTACCAGCTGCGCCAGGGGACCTGGGACGAGAGGCGCGATCTGCTGGGTGACCGGGTGGTGAAGAAGATCGCCGAGTACGCCCCGAACGTCCCGGCCTCGATCATCGCCCGTCAGGTGGTGACACCGCTCGACCTCGAGCGCACCTACGGCCTGACTGAGGGGAACATCTTCCACGGAGACCTGGTCCTGGAGCAGCTCTTCTTCATGCGGCCGGTCGCCGGCTGGGCCCGATACCGCACCCCGCTCTCCGGCCTCTACCTGTGCGGCGCCGGCGCCCACCCGGGCGGCGGCGTCACCGGCGCTCCCGGCTACAACGCCGCCCACCAGGTGCTGCGCGACTGGAACTCGAAGCGGCTGCGCTGAGCCGTCTTGGTGGGCCCACCTGGATTCGAACCAGGGACCAACTGATTATGAGTCAGCTGCTCTTACCAGGCTGAGCTATGGGCCCGTACCGGGAGGGCTGGGCGACATTATAGATGATGGGACGGCGTCGCACGCCCCGCTTTCCTGCGACCACCCGCTTGCCTCCTCCTTTGGCCTGTGGGAGTATGACGCCCCTCGAGGGAGGATGTCCAAGATGGAGAGGCGTCACGCGTCGGGGGCGGAGGGCGAGGATCTCAATCTCTGGAACATCGTCGGCCGGCAATTCGACAAGGCGGCCGCCACGATGGACCTGCCCGACGGGTTGCTGCGTCAGATCAAGGCCTGCAACGCCGTCTACTACGTCCAGTTCCCGGTCCGCTTCGGCGACCGCTACGAGATGTTCCAGGGCTGGCGCGCCGAGCATTCGCAGCACCGCAAGCCGACCAAGGGGGGGATCCGCTACAGCGAGTTCGTCACCCAGGAAGAGATCATGGCCCTGGCCGCCCTGATGACCTACAAGTGCGCCATCGTGGACGTCCCGTTCGGCGGCTCGAAGGGGGGAATCTGCTTCAACCGCAAGAACTACACGCCACAGCAGATCGAGAAGATCACCCGCCGCTACACCGCCGAGCTGGTGCGCAAGAACTTCATCGGCCCGGGTGTGAACGTGCCGGCCCCCGACCTCGGGACCGGCGAGCAGGAGATGGCCTGGATGGCCGACACCTTCGACGCCATGAGCCCCGGCCACATCGACTCGCTCGCCTGCGTCACCGGCAAGCCGATCACCCAGGGCGGCATCCACGGACGCAAGGAGGCGACCGGCCGCGGCGTGCAGTACGGCATCCGCGAGGCGTTCAAGCACCGCTCCGACATGAAGAAGTTCGGCCTGACGGGCGGCCTCGAGGGGAAGCGCGTGGCGATCCAGGGGTTCGGCAACGTCGGCTACTACGTCGCCAGGTTCCTCTCCGAGGAGGATGGCTGCAAGGTGATCGCCATCGGTGACGTCAACGGCGGCGCCATGAACCCCGAGGGGTTGAACATCGAGCAGCTGTCGGAGCACCGGGCGAAGACCGGGAGCCTCCTCGGACTCCAGGGGGCCACCAACCTCCCCGGCGCCCGGGACGTGCTGGAGGTCGAGTGCGACATCCTGATCCCGGCGGCTCTCGAGAACCAGATCACTCTGGAGAACGTCGACCGCGTCAAGACCCATCTCATCGCCGAGGCGGCCAACGGGCCGACCACCATCGGCGCCGACGAGAGGCTCAACCAGCGCGGCATCATGATCATCCCCGACATCTACCTCAACGCCGGCGGCGTGACCGTCTCCTACTTCGAGTGGACCAAGAACCTGTCCCACATGCGCTACGGCCGGATGGAGAAGCGGCTGGAGGAGATCCATCGCGAGAAGCTGGTCTCCGCCATCGAGCACGCCTCGAAGATC
>DASTNM010000429.1:0-6252 GCA_035762745.1 Candidatus Polarisedimenticolia bacterium | reverse complement strand
GCCTACGCCGCCAGCGCCGGTCCGCCGCTCACCACCGACGCGCACCCCCTGGTCGCCGACGAACCTCTCCCGACAGCGCCTCCGCTCCGGCAAGACAAGGGACGCCCGCCGCGCCTCAGCGAGCCCTGGTTCTGCTGAGCCGAGCCGACCGAGGGTCAGTTGGACCCTCTTCGCCCGATCGAAACGCGATTCTGAGCGCCGGCGGCGGGCGCGACCGCGGCCGGCGAGGGGAAGGACTCTAACAGGTCGTGATGGCGCAACCCGAGGGATCCAGCCGGAGGAGATGGGGGCCGCTCACTCCTCGCTCTCGGGGGGTGGCGTGCGTGGGCGGCCGGAGAAATAGTCGTCGACGGCGGCGAGGATCGCCTCTTCGGTCAGTATGCCGGGGTAGACGGCGATCGTCTTGCCGCGGCCGAACAGGATCATCCCGGTCCCCCCCTGGTGCAGGCGGCGCTCGTAGACCTGCACACCGCTGGTCTCGTCCTCGAAGCGGAAGAGCGTCGCCGCCGATCGCTCGACGGTGATGCCGCGCTGCCGCAGGGTCCTTTCGAGCTTGATGATCCGGGCGTAGAAATCGGGCAGGGCTTCTTTCAGGCCCTCCCTCTCGGACTCCGGCAGGTCGTCGAACTCGCTCGTGTCGAGGGAGTAGAACAGGACGGCGTCGGGGTGGATGACGGCCAGGCTCGAGCGCGGGAAGCTGTACGGCGTTCCCGACGCCTCCTCCTGGAGGGCGCCCCCCTTCGCCCCGAAGCAGCCGGCCAGAAGCAGGCCGCCGGCGAGAAGAACACCGAGCGGAAGAGCCGCGACGGATCTCACGATCAAGACCTCCTGGACTCGTCCGGCTCGACCACGAAGGTGAGCCGGCGATGGGCTTCGCGCAGGGCCGCCTCGACCTCCTCCGGGGAGGCGCCGCGCCCGAAGACGAAGCCGGGATAGGCGTTCCCCTCCGGCAGGGGGACCAGGGGCCGACCGAGGGTGGCGCTGATGGTGATGTCGACGATCCCCGAAACGCGCCGGGCCTCCTGCAGGCCCCGCACTTCCTTCAGGATGCCGGCCCGCGGCACCGGGATCATCATCACCCCGGCCGCCTGCCGCTCACGATTGTACTCCTCCACTCCCCTTCCGACGGCGTGCATCAGGATCAGCGCCTCGAGCGAGATCCCCGCCCCGAAACGCAGCGTGCGCGAGCAGAGGCCGCCGATCGAGCGCGCCGCCAGCTCGATGAGCCAGGGCCCGAGGTCGTTCACCCGCAGCTCGGCGTGCACCGGCCCCTCCCGCAGGCCAAGGGCCGCGGCGGCCGCCGCCGTGGTGGCCTCGAGCGCGCGCTGCGTCGCCTCGGGATGGCGCGACGGCGTGACGTAGATCGTCTCCTCGAAGAACGGGCCGTCGAGCGGGTCGGGTTTGTCGAAGATCGCCAGTGTCTTGAGGCGCCCGCCGGCCAGAATCCCCTCGAGCGCCACCTCCGCCCCGGGAACGAACTCCTCGACGAGCATCGCGGCCCCGATTCCCCGGGCGCGCTCCGCCACCTCCGGCAGGGCCACGAGCGCGGCGATGCGACGGAAGGCGGCCACGAACTGCTCCTCATCGTCGGCCCGGATGACGCCGCGGCTGGCGGCGAGGAAGGTCGGCTTCAGGACGCAGGGGTAGGACTGTTCCCGGGCCAGGCGCACCGGGTCGGCGTCCGGTCGCAGTGGGTGGGCCCGCGGGGTGCGGACGCCGGCGGCGCGCAGAAGGCGCCGCAATTCGTCCTTGTGGCGCGCGGCGCGCGCCGCTTCGGGCGGATTGTGCGGCAGGCCGAGCAGCGCCGAGGCGCGGGCCGCCACCTCGGCGCTCTCGTCGTCGGTCGGGATGACCGCGTCGAGAGGGTGCGCCGCGGCGAAGCGGGCGATCTGCGCCGCCGCGGTCTCGGGGTCGTGCAGGTCGAGCGTCACGAGCCGCGCCGGGGCGAGATCCTCCAGAGTCTGCCTGCGGTCCGAGCCGACGACCGTCTCGACGCCGACCTGGCGCGCCGCCTCCAGGAAATCGTGGGCGCGGTAGGTGTTCGTCGGCAGGAGCAGCAGGACGCGCTTCGGCTCCGACCGGGCGGCCGGCCTCAGACCCTGTCCTCCATCGGGATGTAGTCGCGCCGCGGCGAGCCGAGGTAGACCTGCCGCGGGCGGGCGATCTTCTGCTCCGGGTCGAGCAGCATCTCCTCCCACTGCGCCAGCCAGCCGACGGTGCGCGGGATGGCGAACAGGGAGGGGAACATGTCGACCGGGAAACGCATGCTCTGGTAGATGAGCCCGGAGTAGAAGTCGACGTTCGGATAGAGCTTGCGCTGCACGAAGTAGTCGTCCTGCAGGGCGATCCGCTCCAGCTCGAGGGCGATATCGAGCAGCGGGTTCGGTCCGGTCACCTCGAACACCTGGTCGGCGATCTGCTTGATGATCCGGGCGCGCGGATCGTAATTCTTGTAGACCCGGTGCCCGAACCCCATGAGTCGGAACTCGCCCGACTTGACCCGCTTGATGTAGTCGGGCACCTGGCTCTTCGAGCCGATCTCCTTGAGCATCTTGAGGACCATCTCGTTCGCCCCGCCGTGCAGCGGCCCGTACAGCGCCGCCACCGCCGCCGCCACCGCCGAGTACGGGTCGGGATGTGACGAGCCGACGCCGCGCATGGCGCTGGTGCTGCAGTTCTGCTCGTGGTCGGCGTGCAGGATGAACAGCACGTCGAGCGCCCTCTCCAGGACCGGGTTCGGCCTGTACTTCACCTCGGTCATCTTGAACAGCATGTTGAGGAAGTTGCCGTTGTACGACAGATCGTTGTCCGGGTAGGCATAGGGGAGGCCGACGCTGTGGCGGTAGGCGAAGGCCGCGAGCGTCGGCATCTTGGCGATCAGCCGGAAGATCTGGATGCGTCGCGACGCCGGGTCGAAGATGCTGGCGGCGTCCTTGTAGAAGGTGGAGAGCGCCGCCACTGTGCTGACCAGCATCCCCATCGGGTGCGCGTCGTAGCGGAACCCCTCGATGAACTTCTTGATGTTCTCGTGCAGGATAGTGTGGTGCGTGATGTTGAAGACCCATTCGTCATACTGGCTGCGCGTCGGCAGCTCGCCGTAGAGGACGAGATACGCCGTCTCGAGGTATGTGCTGTGCTCGGCCAGCTGCTCGATCGGGTAGCCGCGGTAGTTGAGAATGCCGCGATCGCCGTCGATCATCGTGATCCGGCTGGTGCAGGCGGCGGTGTTGTTGAAGGCCGGGTCGTACGACATCAGCCCGACGTCGTCCGGACCGGCCTTGATCTGGCGCAGGTCGACCGCCTTGATCGTGCCGTGCTCGATTGGGACCTCGTACGACTTCCCGGTCCGGTTGTCGACGATGGTGAGGCTTTCCCTCGCCGGGCTTTTCTCCACTTGAAGCTTGTTGCTGGTCTGGGGTGCTCGGGCCATCGGCTCCTCGCAATGAAGGGATCTAAGGATACCGCAAAAACCTCGACCACCGCTCAGGCTCCCTGGCGCAGGGCCTTCACGAGACGGCGCAGGTCGCGCGGCGGGGGGGAGTCGTACGACACCTGGCGCCCGGTGACCGGGTGGACGAAGGCCAGGGATCGGGCATGCAGGGCGGTGCGGCGGATGAGCGGCGAGGCCGTGCCGTAGCGCCGGTCGCCGATGAGCGGGTGGCCGGCCTCCGCCAGATGGACCCGGATCTGGTTCTTGCGGCCGGTGCGCAGACGGATCGCCAGCACGGTCGCCCCGGGCAGCCGCTCGCTCACCTCGTACTCGGTGATCGCCTCCTTCCCCTCGTCCGGGCGGCGCGTCGAGCGCATCTTGAGGCTCCTGGGGTCCTCCACCAGGCGGCTCTGGAAGCGGCCACGCTCCGGCTCGACCTTCCCCGAGGCGACCGCCATGTACCTCCTTTCGACGGCGCGGGCGGCGAACTGCGCCTGCAATCCTTCGAAGGCGCGCCGGCTGCGGGCGAACAGGAGGAGACCCGAGGTGTCGCGGTCCAGACGGTGCAGGGCGTAGAGGGCCGGGTGGCGGACCCCGCGCGCCCTCTCCCCTTCCAGCAGCCGCTCGACCAGGCTCTCCTCCTCCTCGCGCAGCACGGTCGGAACCGTGAGAAGGTCGGGCTGCTTCTCCACCACCAGGAGGTCCCGATCCTGGTGGACCACGCGATACCCGCGGCCCGGCCGCGCCACGGGGCGCTCGCGGTAGCCCCGCGCCTCATCGTGCCGCACCTCGTAGCGCTCACCGGCCGCCACGCGGCGCGCGTAGTCGCCCGGCCGGACCTCCTTCGGGCCGCTCACCGCCCCGGAATCGATCAGGCCGCGCGCCTTCGAGTGGCTGAAGCCGGCCCGATCGTGCAGGAGCGCCTGCAGAGTCCGGCCGGCCTCCTCCGGCGCGACCTTCAGGACGATCGTCTTCAGCGCCAGGCCGCCTCCCCGATGCGCCTCCCCGGGAATGACGGCGGGGCGAGGCGCGTTGTATGCTCCCCGGGGAGGATACGATGAACCGAGCCTCGCGCGCCCGCCCGACTTTCGCATCCGGTGCGCCGCCGCTCCTGGCGGCCGCCCTTCTCGCCGTCGCGCTCGCCGCCGCCGGCATCCGCCCGGCCGCCGGCTCCCTGGCGGGGGTCGGCAGGGCCCGCTCCACGGCGCCCAACCCGTTCGCCGCCGATCCCATGTGGGACGACGGGCGGGCCGAGGTGAACGCCTACGAAGCCAGCGAGAACCGCTATGGCGTGGGGCGTCCCTTCACCGCCTACCAGATCGTCGTCAAGGAGGATTTCTCGAGATCGCAGCTGGTCAAGGCCGACCCGGGACACGACCAGAAAGATCTGGTGACCGTCCTCAAGATGAACGACGTGCTCTATCTCCAGACCGGGATCTACGCCTACCACCAGATGGCGTCGGCCTTCTTCGATCGCGCCTCGATGGAGCTGCTCAAGTTCACCCTGACGTCGTTCGAGTGGTGCGGCAATTCCTTCAAGGAGTACACGCATCGCGACGGCCGGGCGACGCTGCACGTCCACACCTACTGGGACGGCCAGGCGGAGGCGACCTACGACCTGCCGGTCGGTCCCGACGTGGCGCTCTACGACCAGCTGCCGCTCTGGGTCCGCTCCCTGCCGCAGCGGCTCGGAACGGAGCGCAGGCTGCGCCTGGTCTCCGGCCAGATCGTCTCGAAGGGGCCGAAGCCCGAGATCCGCCCGGCCACGCTGCGGGCGGCGGAGGAGGAGACACTGGCGACCCCGGCGGGGACTTTCCGCACGCTGCGCTGGGAGCTGCGGGTCGGGACCCTGCCTCCCGACCTCTTCTGGATCGGCCGCGACCCCCCGTACCTCCTGGTGGGGCGCGACAAGCCGGATGGCGGCCGTTACCGTCTCAAGTGGACGCAGCGTCTCGCCTACTGGCAGCTCAATCATCCCGGTGACGAGAAGTACCTCCAGGGCCCGGGGGCTCTACGGCCCGAATGATCCGAGCGACTCTCCCCGCATCCTCTCCTCGGTCCAGGGATCGCCGTGGTCGTGGTAGCCGTAGTTCTCCCAGAAGCCCGGCCTGTCCGCGGCCATGAGCTCCAGCCCGTTGCACCACTTGGCGCTCTTCCAGGCGTAGAGCTTCGGCACCACGAGGCGCATCGGCCCCCCATGGTCGGGTGACAGCGGCTCACCGTCGGCGGTGTCGGCCAGCAGGACCTCGTCGTCCAGAAGGTCGGCGAGCGGCAGGTTGGTGGTGTAGCCGCCGTAGGAATGCGCCATGACGAACCGGGCCTCCGGATCGCGCTCGACGTGCTTGAGGACCTCGTGGATCGAGACCCCGGCCCAGGTCATCCCGAGCCGGCTCCAGCGCGTCACGCAGTGCATGTCGGTCGTGATCGTGACGCGCGGCAGCGACTTGAACTCCTGCCACGAGACGCTCCACTCTCCCCCGACCCGGCCGAAGACCCGGAAGCGCCAGGTCGCCGGGTCGAAGACCGGGTTGGGGCCGGCGGAGAGGACCGGCCACTTCTCGGTGATCACCTGCCCCGGAGGAAGGCGCTTCAGGAGATCGGCCGAGTAGCGACTGCGGTGCTTGTCGATGTTGCTCATGCCCTCGACCCCCTCGTGGCGAGGCCGCCATTTTACCCGGTCCGGTCGTGTGACAGAAGCGTCGCCCCGGTCTAGAATGACCCGCTCATGTCGCGCTCTTCGTCGGCCCTCGCCTCTTCACCGTCGATCCTCAGGATGTCGGCCCCGCTCGTCCTGTCGTTCTGGATGCGCTCGCTGTTCACCT
>DASTNM010000428.1:0-5859 GCA_035762745.1 Candidatus Polarisedimenticolia bacterium | reverse complement strand
TTCTGCACCCAGGCCAGGAGCCGGATCAGGGAGACGGAGGCGAACCCGGTCAGCGCCCCGGTCAGCGGCACGAGGAGCAGGAAGCGCTTCTCCCCGGGCTTGCGCTCCTTCAGCCAGACGATGAGGGGCAGGTCGGAGAGGCGCATCGGCACCGGCTCACGCCAGGATCTGGCTCAGGAACTGACGGGTGCGGGGCATCTTGGGACGGTCCAGCACCTCGGCCGGCGGACCGTCCTCGATGATCCGCCCGCTCTCCAGGACGACCACCCGATCGGCGGCGCGGCGCGCGAAGCCGATCTCGTGCGTCACCACCATCAGCGTGATGCCGTCGCGCTTGAGGCCCTCGAGGACCTGGAGCACCTCGTGTTTCAGCTCGGGGTCGAGAGCGCTCGTGATCTCGTCGCACAGAAGCGCGCGCGGCGACATCGCCAGCGCCCGGGCGATCGCCACGCGCTGCTTCTGCCCGCCGGAGAGCTGCCGGGGGTAGTGCTCGCCGTGCTCCTCGAGCCCGACGCGCTTCAGCAGCCGGAAGGCGTTCTCGATCGCCGCGGTGCGCCGCTGCCCCAGCACGCGGACCGGCGCCTCGATGATGTTCTCGATCGCCGTCAGGTGCGGGAAGAGCTGGAAGTCCTGGAAGATCATCCCGACCAGGCGCCGCACCCGCCGCGCGGCCTCGCCGTCCGAGCCGCCGCGTCCGCCGGGTACCGGGGACAGCAGGACCGGCCCGACGCGGATCGAGCCTGCGTCGAAGGTCGTCAGGCCGTTGATGCAGCGCAGCACGGTCGATTTGCCGCCGCCGCTCGGGCCGATGAGCGCCACGGTCTCGCCCGGGCCAACCGTGAGGTTGACGCCGTCGAGCACGCGACTCTCACCGAACCGCTTGCTGACCTCGGTCAGGGTGAGCCGCAGGTCGCCGACCGGGCCGGCTACAGGATCCCCTTGCCCCATCGCTTCTCCAGACGGCGTGACAGGGCTCCGAGCGGCACCGACATGATGAGGTAGAGGACCGCCGTCAGGAGCCCGATCTCCAGGTACTTCATGCTCGACTTCGACAGGATCTGGTACTGCTTGCTCAGCTCGACGACCGCGATCATGCTGACGATGCTCGTGTCCTTGAACAGGGCCACGAAGTCGTTGGTCATCGGCGGCAGGATGACCCTGATCGCCTGCGGCAGGATGATGCGCCGGAAGGTGAGGGTCCGCGGCATCGCCAGCGAGGCGGCCGCCTCCCACTGGCCGACCGGGATCGAGCCGATCCCGGCGCGATAGATCTCGGCCTCGTAGGAGGAGTAGTTGAGCCCCAGGCCGAGGATCGCCGCCTCCAGCGGCGCCAGCTTCAGGAATCCCAGGTCCCAGGCGATCGCCAGATCGGCCAGGCCGTAGTAGAGGAAGTAGAGCAGGAGCAGGACCGGGATGCCGCGGAAGAACTCGACGTAGCCGGTGGCGAGCCAGCGCAGGGGGGCCGCTCCGTAGAGGCGCGCCAGGGCCACGGGCAGCGCCAGCAGGATCGCCAGCAGGAAGCTGGTGACCGACAGGCGCACCGTCAGCCAGGCCCCCTGCACCAGGAGGGGCGCATAGCGATCGAAGGTCCACAGCCGCCGCGATTCGGTGATGATGTCCTCGATGCCTGCGCCCGCGAGCTCCTTCTGATCGTCGTTCCAGATCCCCCACTTTTCGTAGAGGCGGCGCACCTCGCCGCTCTGCAGCAGCCGATCGAGCGCGCCGTCGAGCTCGGTCGCCAGCCCCTCGTCACCCAGTCGGCAGGCGATGGAGTAGTACCCCTTGTCGACGGGGTCGCCGGCGAAGCGCAGGAGAGGGTTCGGCCGGGCGTAGTAGATCGCGATCGGCAGGTCCAGGAGCACCGCGTCGAGACGCAACAGGGTCAGGTCGCGGTACGGCTCCACCTGCCCGTCGTAGACCTTCTTGGCGATCCCCATCCGATCGAGCAGGCGTTCGGCGGCGGTGTCCTCGAGAGTGCCGACCAGGCAACCCGCCGCCTTGCACGCCTCGAGGCTCTCGAAGCGGTGGTCGGTGGCGCGGACCACGAGCTGCAGCCGGAACACGTAGTAGGGCCGGCTGAAGCGCACCCGGGTCTTGCGGTCACCGGTCACCTCGAGACCGTTCATGGCGAAATCGAAGTCGCCGCGCTGGATGCCGGGGATCAGGCTCTTGTAGTCGTACTGCACGAACGTGATGGGGCGCTTCAGATCGCGGGACAGCGCCTCGATCAGATCGACCTCGAAGCCGACGTTCCTGTCCGGGTTCTTCGGGTCCTTGAAGATGTAAGGGGCGCCCCCCTCGGCGTCGGCGGCCCAGCGCAGGGCGGCCCCCGGCGGCCGGGACGGGAGGGCCTTCCCGGGCCCCCCGCCCACCGCACGCGCCGCGGCGAGCGCGGGCGGCAGGAAGACGAGGGCGACGGCGAGAGCCAGGAACGATGCGGGCCTGCTCCGAAACCGGGGCACGATGACTCCGATGCTCGCGGGCGAGGTGTCGATGCCGGGGCTACGCCGCGGATCGCAGCGCATCCACCGGCTCCATGCGGGACGCCTTCAGAGCCGGGTAGACACCATACAGGACTCCCAGCAGGAGGGCAACACCGATCGCGAGCAGCAGCCCGCCGGGACGCAGCGGCAGGCCCTGAGGGAAGAATCCCGACACCGCCAGCGTGATACCGACCCCGGCGCCGGCGCCGAGCAGGCCTCCGAGCAGCGCCAGCACCACCGACTCGCACAGGAACTGCATGAAGACCTCGAAGTCGGTGGCGCCGATCGCCTTGCGCAGCCCGATCTCGTAGAGCCGTTCGCCGATCGAGATCAGCATCACCGACAGCAGGCCGATCCCGCCGACCAGGAGCGAGATGCCGGCAATGGCGCCCAGGACGATGCGCCAATTCTTCAGCACGTTCCGGATCTCGCCGCGCTGGCGCAGGATCTCCTCGCCGATGCTCTGCACCCGGAAGTCCTCCGCCCCTCGATGGGCGAGGCGCAGCGAGGCGATCACCTCGGCCTTCAGCTCGCCCAGCTTCCCCGCGTCGTCGGTCTTGATCGCCAGAAGCGACAGCGGTGCCTCCTCGCCGGAGTAGAATTTGCGCAGAGTGCCGAGCGGGACGTAGATCCCGTCCATCTCTTCGAGGGAGTCGCCGCCATTGATGATCTGGTTGCCGAGCCGAGCGCCGACCCCGACGACGCGGAACTCCCTCGAGCCGACACGGATCGACCGGCCGAGAGACTCCTCGGAGCCGAACAGGCGGAGGTTCAGGCGGTACCCGAGGACGCAGACGCGCGCGAAGGAGCGCTCGTCGAGGTCGTCGATGAAGCGTCCGGCGGCGACCTCCCGGTGGCGCACCACGCCGTAGGAGGGGGTGACGCCGGTCACCTGCACGGAGCGCTCCACCTCGCCGTGCCGCACGATCTCCTGGCCGTACAGCACCGGCGCCACGGCCGAGACCACCCGGCGGCGCGCCATGATGACGTCGGCGTCCCCGGGCTGCAGTCCCTTCGAGCGGGCGAAGATCGATCCCTCCCGCAGGTCCCGCGCCTCGCGGTCGACGACCTGGATCACGCCGTCGTACCCCAGGTCGGAGAAGCCTGCCCTCACCGCCGCGACCACGCCGTCCAGGAACGAGGTCATGACGGTGATCGACATCGTCCCGAGGATGATCCCCAGGAGCGTCAGCGCCGAGCGCAGGGGATGATGCCGGATCTCGACGATCGAGGTTCGCAGGATCTCACCGGTGCTCATTCGTATCTCAGCGCTTCGACCGGTGCCAGTCGCGCCGCCCGCACCGCCGGGTAGAGGCCGAAGACGAGCCCGGTGGCGACCGAGGCGCCGATCCCGGCCAGCGCCATGAACGGGGTGATGACCGCGGGCCGATCGAGAAGGGCGGTGATCGCCTTCGCGAATCCGACCCCGAGGGCCAGCCCGGCGGTGCCACCCAGTCCGGTGACCAGGAGCGCCTCGACCAGGCACTGGATGGCGATGTCGGAGGCGCGGGCGCCCAGGGCCTTGCGGAGGCCGACCTCGCGGACGCGCTCCTGGAAGGAGGCGAGCATGATGTTCATGATGACGATGCCGCCGACGAGAAGGGAGACGAGGCCGGTGGTCAGGAACAGGGCTTTGTACATGGCCCCCTGCTCGTCGGCCCGGGTCAGCATCTCCTGCCGGTTCCAGACCTCGAAGTCGTCGACCCCCCCGTGCCGGCGATGCAGCAGGGCCTTGACCGCCTCGGTCGCTCTGCCGTTGTTCTCGATCCGATCGACCAGGACGTTGATGTAGGCCAGATGCTTCTGGGTATCGCCCGTGAAGCGGGTGTACAGGGCGGTGAGCGGGACCAGCGTCATGCGGTTCATCCACTCGAGTGCGTTGTCGCTCCCCTCGTTGAAGTAGAACTCCTTGCGCTTCATGACGCCGACCACCCGGAAGCCGACGTCCCCCAGGAAGAGCGTGGCGCCGAGCGGGTCCTCGTTTCCGAAGTACTCCCGCGCCGCGCTTTCGCCGAGGACGCAGACGCGCGCGCTGGCGGCGAGATCGTCGTCGATCAGGAAGCGCCCGCGCGCGGGGAAGAACTTGTAGACGGCCTGGAAATCGGGTGTGGCGCCGGTCACCGTCTGCTCCCTGAGGTAATCGCCATGCCGCACCTTGAGCGGGACGCCGGCCATCGGGTCGACCCGGGCCACCAACGGGATCTCGCGGCGGATCGCCTGGGCGTCCTGCCAGGTCAGGCCGTCGCTGGCGAGCTGCCGGGCCGTCACGGTGGCCTCGCGGGGCGGGCGGTTGACCACCAGGATCTTGGTGAGCCCGCCGACCTCCGAGAAGAAGGCCATCGCCTCCCGCCGCCCGGCGTCGACCAGCCCCAGGACCGCCACGAGCGAGGCCACTCCCAGGACGACACCGAGGGTCTGCAGGAGGGTGCGCAGCGCATGCGCCCGGATCTCGGCCAGGCCGTCGGCGATCGACTCACCGAGAGTCATGCCGTCGGCTCCACCCCGGGATCGCTCGAGGAGCCATCCTCCACCAGACCGTCGACGATCCGGATCACGCGCCGGGCATGGGAGGCGACGCGCGGATCGTGCGTCACCACGATGATCGTGTGGCCCTGGGCGTTCAGCTCCTCGAACAGCGCCATGATCTCCAGGCCGGTGCGGCTGTCGAGGTTCCCGGTCGGCTCGTCGGCGAGAAGGATCGACGGCAGGTTCACGAGGGCGCGGGCGATCGCCACCCGCTGCCTCTGGCCTCCCGACAGCTGCGCCGGCAGGCTGAGGGCGCGCCCGCGCAGGCCGACGCGCTCGAGGGCCAGAAGCGCGCGCTCGTGACGCTCCGCCCGGCCCACGCCGCCGTACATCATCGGCAGCTCGACGTTCCTGACGATCGAGGCGCGCGGCAGGAGGTTATAGGTCTGGAAGACGAAGCCGATCCGCTGGTTGCGGACGCGCGCCAGCTCGCGCGGGGTGAGGCGCGAGACCAGCGTCTCCGCCAGGCGGTACTCGCCGCGCGACGGGACGTCGAGGCAGCCGAGGATGTGCATGAGGGTCGATTTCCCCGATCCCGACGGGCCCATGATGGCGATCGACTCGCCGGCCTGGATCCCGAGGCTGACGCCGCGCAGGGCGTGCACGCTGCTGGCGCCGGAATCGTAGATCTTGTGGATATCCGAGAGGCGGATGAGCGACCCACCGGCGGGCGGGGCGGAACCGGGCACTAGTCCTCCTCGATCTGCCGGGGGCGCGTCGGGTTCTCCAGGGCGACCTCCTCCCCCTCGGACAACCCTGCGAGGACCTGGCCCCGCTCCAGGCTGACGAGGCCGACCTTGACCTCGCGCTCCTCGAAGAAGCGCTTCCAGGTCGCGGAGACGTCGTACTT
>DASTNM010000427.1:0-7459 GCA_035762745.1 Candidatus Polarisedimenticolia bacterium | reverse complement strand
CCCGGACCAGCAGGGCATGGTATTCGTTATAAAGAGAGGCATCGCGGGGCAGGTTCGTCTCGAGGAGGCTCTGGACCTCATCGTACGTCTCGTTCCCCGCAAGGTGTCCGTGACGGGCCAGTATCCTCAAGGTGTAGGCATCGACGACGAAGGAGGGCCGGCCGGCGGCGTAGAGAAGGATCGAGTCGGCGGTCTCCGGCCCGATGCCCCGGATCCCGAGCAGCTGATCCCGCAGCGGCTCCTCGGGCTGTCGCAGGAAGCGAGTCAGGCTGCCGCCATGTCGCGCGCGGAGAAAACGGAGGAACGCCTGCAGCTTCCTGGCCTTCTGGTTGTAGTATCCCGCCGGCCGAATCAAACGCGCCAGTTCGGGCAGACTGGCCCGTCCCATCGTCACGGGCTTCAAGAGACCCGCGCCTCTCAGCGCGGCGATCGCCCTCTCGACATTCTTCCAGGACACTCCCTGCGTCAGAATCGCCCCGACGATGACCTCGAACCGGGATCGTGCGGGCCACCACCCCTGGGGACCGTAGGCCGCCGTCAGGGAGCGGTAGTAGCGCAGGAACGGGACCCGGCGACCGTCCGGCATCGCGCTCTCAGAAGCGGCAGGTCACGGTGATCTGGTAACGCACACGCGTCCACCCCTCGCCGGGGTCGGTCGCGGCCACCTCCAGTTCGAGCGTGCGCGTCTCGCCCGCGGCCAGAACGAGCGTCTCGCCCCGGTCGACCGGGTGGACGATCGTCGCGTCGGTCGCCGAAACGGTGGCGATCTCGCCGCGCAGGCGCCAACCGATCTGCGCCCTGTCGCCGGAGATGAGGGCCGGCGACAGCACCGCCTCGAGCTTCTCGCGTCGGTAGCGCTTGCCTCCCGTTCTCCCTTCCGGAAGAGGCAGGTTGAAGGAGAAGAGGTCGGACGCCTCGTGGCCGACGGCCGCCCGCAGGCCGTTGGTCTTGAGAATCTTGAACTCCCCCTCGTCGTCCGACCGGGCGGCCGACAGGACGAACTCCACAAAGCGCGCTTCGGACTCCTGCGAGGCTTCGGCGGCCGTGGCCGCAACACAGCGTATCTTCATGGCCAGCCGGGCCTGCGTGGCGCCGGAGGAGTAGACCTCCACCAGCTTCTCCTCGCTCTCCTTGAGCAGCAGGTCCACCGACTTCCTCTCAGCGGCGGGGGGGCGCGCGCCCCGCGCCGCCCCGGCGATCACGCTCTGGGTCTCGGTCCGGAGGCGGAGCGAGCAGACGCTGTCGGCGCCCAGATTCGGCGCGAGTCGTGCCAGGAGCCGCACCATCTCGCGGGGCGGCTCGTGCTCCTGCCGGCCGATCAGGGCCACCGATTTCTCCAGCACCCCCGTGGCGCCGGAGAAGATCTCCGCCACGTCGATGCCGACCGACCAGGTCCCGCGGCGGTCGACGGCGATCGTCTCGATCGTCACGCGCGCCGCACCAGGGACCGGGGTCGATTCCCCGCCACCACCCGCCGGCGAAGGCATCCGCGTTTCCCCGGCCCAGGCGATTAACGCGGGCAGGAGAACGACGATGGCGAAGGGGGCCCGGCTCGATACGCGTCGAAAGGCAGCGGCAGCGTGGTCGTCGGCGCACATGAAGTCACGTTATCACAACGACCCTCAGTTATACTGGGCGGGCCCTCGGCGCGACTCGGGGAAGCACCCCACGACCGGCGACCCCACGCGGCGGAGAGACTGGATGGCCATCAGCAAAGACGAGGCCCGACACATCGCCCGGCTCGCGAACCTGGAATTCAGCGAGGCCGAGTACGATCGCTTCACCCAGCAGATCAACGCCATTCTCGACTACGTCGCCCAGCTCAACAGGCTCGACACTTCCGCGATCGAGGCGACGGCACACGTGGGCGCCGCGTCCCAGGTGTTGCGCGACGACGCGGTCCGCGGCTCGATCCCTCAGGACGAGGCGCTGGAGAACGCCCCCGAGCGGGACGCCGGGCTGTTCAAGGTCCCCAGGGTGATCGGATGAGCGATCTCCCCCGCCTGACGATCGGCGAGACGCTGACGCTTCTGGCCTCCGGCGAGACGAGCGCCGTCGAGGTCTGCCGCGCGCACCTGGAGCGGGCGCGGTCCGTCGACCCGAAGGTGCTGGCCTACCGCACGCTGCTCGCGGAGCGGGCGCTCCTGGAGGCTGAGCGCGTCGACGGTGACCGGCGCGCGCGGCGGCCTCTTGGTCCCCTGGCCGGCGTGCCGCTGGCGATCAAGGACGTCCTGTGCACGCGCGGGGTGCCGACCACCTGTGGTTCGCGCATTCTCGAGGGCTTCGTGCCGACCTACGACGCGACGTGCGTGGCCCTTCTCAGGCGGGCCGGGGCGATCGTCCTGGGGAAGACCAACATGGATGAGTTCGCCATGGGATCCTCGACGGAGAACTCGGCCTACGAGGCGACACGCAACCCCTGGGATCTCGATCGTGTCCCCGGTGGATCGAGCGGGGGATCGGCGGCGGCCGTCGCGGCCGACGAGGCGCTGGCCGCGCTGGGCACCGACACCGGCGGCTCGATCCGTCAGCCGGCTGCGCTGTGCGGCGTCGTCGGGATGAAGCCGACCTACGGGCGGGTGTCGCGCTACGGTCTGGTCGCCTTCGCCTCGTCGCTCGACCAGGTCGGGCCGTTCGGGAAAACCGTGGAGGACGTGGCGCGCGTCCTGGCGGTGATCTCGGGCCACGACCCGCTCGACTCGACCTCGGCACGCGAGCCTGTCCCGGATTACGTGATGGGGCTGAGGCGCGGTGCGGCCGGTCTGCGGATCGGCGTCCCTAAGGAGTACTTCCCTGCCGGCCTGGATGCCGAGGTCGAGCAGGCGGTGCGCGCCGCTCTGCGGGCCGCGGAGGGTTTGGGGGCGAGCCTGCACGAGATCTCGTTGCCGCACACCGAGTACGCCATCCCGACCTACTACATCATCGCCACCGCCGAGGCGAGCAGCAACCTGGCGCGTTACGACGGCGTGCGTTACGGGCTCCGGGCGCCGCACAGCGACACGTTGAACACCCTTTACGTCCGGACGCGGGGCAGCGGATTCGGGCCCGAGGTGAAGCGGCGCATCATGCTCGGGACCTACGTCCTCTCGGCCGGCTACTACGACGCCTACTACCTGAAAGGGCAGAAGGTCCGCACGCTCCTGCGTGACGACTTCGACAAGGCTTTCGAGAAGGTCGACGCGATCGTGACACCGACCACCCCGACGGCCGCCTTCCGCCGTGGCGAAAAGGTCGACGACCCGCTGTCGATGTACCTCTCCGACATCTTCACCGTGACCATCAACCTCGCCGGGCTGCCGGGGATCTCGATTCCCTGCGGCCTCACCCGGAAGCGCCTGCCGATCGGCTTGCAGATTGTCGGCCGTCGTTTCGGCGAGGAGACGATCCTGCGGCTCGCCGCGGCTCTCGAGGCGCAGCTGAAGTTCCGCGAGCACCGCCCCCTTCTGGCCGTCGACCGTTGAGACCCCATCCCGGGCCGGCGCGCGCCCGCTTCATGATCACCCTGGCGGTCCTGTGCGGCCTTCTCGCGCTCCCCTCGGCACGCGCCGCGTCCGGAACGGGCAGAAGCCAGGACGATCCGAAGCCGGCCCGGCGTCTCGACCCGCCTTCACCCCCGGCGGACGCGGCGGCCCTGGCCGCGGGGGAGCGGGTCATCCTGCGCTCGGGGCGCGACCTGATGCTGGAGGTCCGCATGCGGCCCCAGGAGACCTATGCCTCCCTCGGGCAACGCTATCTCGTCGATCTGCGCGAGCTGGCGAAGTTGCGGGCCCAGAACGGTGAAACGCCTCCCCGCCCGGGATCGCCGGTCGTCATTCCGTACGAATCGCTTTCGGGCGACTACAAGGTGAAGGTGATCCGCGATCTGTTCCCTCGAGACGGCCCGCGGGACGGCGCCTGGGTTCACATCTATGGGAGCGGGCGCCTGGTCGAGTCGCGCGAGAGCCTGCGCCAGGTGGCCCTGTGGCTGACAGGCGACGCCGAGAACGCCCGTTCCCTCGCCGAGCGCAACGGCCTGACGGAGTCGGAGCCGGATCCCGGGCGGGAGATCCTGGTCCCTGGCGATCTCCTGCTGCCTCCCTTCGGCCGGCTCGCGGGGGTGAAGACCCTCGAGCCGCTGCCCGGCGGCGGCCAGGAGGAGGCCGAGGACGATTTCAGCGAGGCGGCGCCCGACTCCGAATCCGAGGCCGAGCCGCCGGCCCCCGAGGGGACCGCCGAGGTGCCGATGGCGGAGGGAGCCGACCGGCTCTCCTACGGCCACGACCGGGAGGGCCCCTGTGCGTTCTACCGATTGAAGCGGGGCGAGGCGCTCTACTCGGCCGTCGTGATGCGCTACACGGGCCGGATCGACGCGCAGGACGTCAACGAGCTGGCCCTGCGCCTCGCCCGCCGCAGCGGCGTCAAGGACGTCACCGACATTCCGATCGGCTTCAAGATCACCATCCCCCTCGAGGAGCTCCTCCCCGAGTACCTGCCGCGCGACGACCCGCGCCGACAGGCCTGGGAGAGGAGCCAGGCCGAGGTGTCGCGCTACACCAACGAGGCCCGCAGCCGGAATCTCAAGGGGATCGCCGTGATCCTCGACGCCGGCCACGGCGGGCGCGATCAAGGGGCCGCCCACAATGGCCTCTGGGAGCACGACTACGTCTACGACATCCTCTGCCGGATCAAGGCCCGCCTCGAGACCGGGACGGGCGCCCGCGTCCTGGCCACCATCAAGGACCTCAAGGAGGGGTACGCGATCCACGAGACCAGCCGCCTGACGCGCAGCCGGGCCGAAGTGCTTCTCACCGACCCGCCCTTCGCGCTGCAGCAGGCGGTCGCCAGCGTCAACCTCCGCTGGTACCTGTCGAACGCCTACCTGCGGCGCCTCGAGACGGAAGGGCAGGACCCGCTCAAGGTCGTCTTCACCAGCCTGCACGCCGACGCACGCCACCCGTCCCTGGGCGGGGCGATGGTCTACGTCCCCGGGGAGGGGTATCGCCGGGGCCGCTATGGCCACGGCGGCCCGGTCTACGTGAAGCATCGTGAGGTGCGCGAAGAGCCGTATGTCTCCTTCACCCGCGCCGAGAGGGAGCGCTCGGAGGGGCTGTCACGCCAGTTCGCCGCGGCCCTCGTCACCTCGTTCCGACACCATGGTGTCGCGGTGCATCCGTACGGGCCGATCCGCGAGCGCATCATCAGGCGCGGCCGATCCTGGGTGCCGGCGGTCCTGCGCTGCAACGAGGTGCCGGTCGAGGTCCTCGTCGAAGTCAGCAACCTCAGCAACCCCGCCGACAGCCGCCTCCTGGCCGACCCCGCCTATCGTCAGAAGGTCGCCGAGGCCTATGTCGACGCTCTGCAAGCCTACTACGGCGGGCCTTCCCCCCGGCCCAGGTCGGCTTCGGCCGGCGGTCATTAGAAGCATCCAGCCACACCCCCGGTCGCCTCGGTCTCCCGCTGACACGGCGGCCGGGCCGCCACTCGATCGTGCTCAGGCATCGCTCCCCGCGAGCAGGCCTTCCCGGATGAGCCCCACCGGGATCGACCCGAAGGACAGCAGGCGATCGTGGAATTCCTGAAGACTGAACGAGCCTCGCCGCGCCCGCCGGTGCTCCTCGCGCAGCCTCAGGATCTCCTGTTTGCCGACGGCGTAGGACATCGGCTGCGTCGGAGTCCGCACGTAGCGCAGCACCTCGCCGCGTGCCCCGGGTGTCTCGAGGCGCGCCACCTCGCGCAGCATCCTCACCGCCTCCTCCGGCTGCATCCCGCCGGTCTGCAGCCCCACGTCGATCACCACGCGGCAGGCGCGCCAGAGCTCGTCCTTGAGCTGCAACACCCGGCTGCGGCGATCGTCGTAGAATCCCTCCTCCGCCATCAACTGCTCGCAATAGAAGGCCCAGCCCTCGACCAGGACCGGCGTCGTGAAATGCCGCCTCACCTTGGAGGCGATCCGGTTGGCCACCGTGAGCTGGAGGTGGTGCCCGGGGTAGGCCTCGTGCGCGGCGGTGGCGGGGATGCCCGGTCGCAGGTGGTCCTGAAGAACCTTCTCCTGGACGTCCGGCGGGGCGCCGTCCTGGGGCGGCGTGACCCAGAGGAAGCCCTCCTGCCCCGGCTCGAAGGGCCCGGCGGCGAGGTAGGCGGCGAAGGGGCAGGCGGCCCTCTGGAATGGCGGGGTCTCGACCACGTGCAGGCGCTCCCCCGCAGGGATGGTGACCAGGTGCCGACGGCGCACGAACTCGCGGGCCCGGTCGACCTCCGTCCGATAGTCGTGCACCAGCCCCTCGCGCACCGGGTGGTCGACCTTCCACTCTCCGACCAGATCCTGCCAGGGGCGATCGGGATCGATCTCGCGGGCCGCCGCCTCCAGCCGCTCCCCGGTCCGCGCGACCAGGTCGCGTCCGAGCGTCTCGAGCTGGGGTGCGTCGAGGTCGAGCCCGTGCTGCGTGCGCAGCAGGAAGTCGAAGAGGTCGCGCCCGATCGCGAATCGGCCCGCAGCCGAACCACGCACCTTGTCACGCAGGTGACTCTCGTACTCCTTCAGCGGCCCCAGGGCCCCGCGCAGGGCCGTGCGCAAGTCGCCCGCGGCCGGGCCGGTCCGCGGCACGAGATCTCGATCGAGTCCCTCCAGGAATGACAGGCTCCCGCCCGTCTGCAACAGGGCCGCGTCGACCCAGGCGGACGGAATCTCGGCGGGATCGGAGAGATTCTCCCTGGCCTGGCGCAGCAGGCGCGGCACCTCCAGGAGCCGCGAGACCGCCGACCGCGCCCGCTCTGCCAAAGGCGCGAACTCGCGCTGGATCAGGTAATAGACACCGTAGAGAATCTCGTCCAGATAGACTGTCGGGTCGCGGAAGGGAGCCCGCACCTCTTCGAGAAAGCGGACCTCCGCCTCGAGGGCTCTCTCGAGGATACGGGCGTCGAGACTTTCGTCGGGCGTCAGCGACGGTGCGGACTGGCGCAGCGCCGCGATGGCGCGACGATAGCCGGCCAGCCCCCGGATCCGGCCCTGGATCGCTTCGGGGGCGTAGTCGGCCAGACGATGGTCGTGATCGTGGATCCCCGCCGCCGTCGCCGTCGTCGGGGAGTTGCTCCAGACGAAGCCGAGGACCTCCTCGATCAGACCTGCCAGGTGGGGATTCATGGCGTCCTCGGCGTCAAGTCCCGGGCCGGGTGGATTATACGGTGCCCCCGCCGAGATCCATCCATTATCGGGAGGCGCTCCGCGGTGCGGCCCACCGTCGGGAGCGGAGAACCTCCCAGGCACCGGCACCGAGATATCCCCAGTGTGAGGCGCCGTGCCCTGCGGTCGCCGGAGACGGCACCTCACGCCGGGAAGGTCTCATGGTCTCCCTACGCCAAGGTTGCTCTCCAACTCGATCGGAACGCTGCCTTCAGGAGCGCAATGATCTCTGGGACTCGGGATCTGAGGTCTCGGCGGTGCCGGGGAGGCGAGCCACTGCTTCGCGGGGCCGTCTCGGAG
>DASTNM010000426.1:0-3091 GCA_035762745.1 Candidatus Polarisedimenticolia bacterium | reverse complement strand
GTTTGAACCCAAAGCGCACCGACACTGGCCGATTGCGTCCAGCTCTTGCGTCCGTGCTTGGTGCAGGTATGACCGCATTCTGCATTGGGAGCGGGGGACTCTCCTCTGGCTCCGAGGGCGTGCCGCAGCCCGGCGCGGCGAGCCACCTCCTGACTTAGGGGCAGATCGAGGGCTTGCTGGGGGAGGCCTGGCGATCGCAGACGATGAGCCCGGCCGCCACGACGGCGGCGACGGCGCCGCCGATCAGCGGCCAGTTCGGACGGCGGCCCGGCGGGTGTGCCGCGGCTGCCGCTCCCCGCACCTCGGTCGCGCCTGAGCCGGTGAGCTTCAGGTCGAGATCGAGCGGGGCGGGCGGGACCAGGATCGTGGTGCCGGGCCCGAGGCCGCGGGCGTCCGGGCCGACCACCTGGAAGCGGTAGGCCCCCTCGTGCAGCGTCGGGAACTCGTAACGGCCCTTCTCATCGATCGGCGCCGTGACCGGCGGTCCGCCGTCGAGCGGCGTGGCCCGCACGACGAACCCGCGCGTGATCCTGCCGTCCTCCCGCGCCACCCGACCCCGCACCGAACCGTTGGCGGCCAGGGACGGCGGCGCGATCGCCAGGAGCAGCGCGGCGCAGGTCAGCAGGCTGACGGCGCGCGCGGCGGGTGATCCCCGCTGCGTGGTCGACCGGAGGCTGGGGTGTGTCATCGATCCCCGCTATCCCCGCTGGTCGAGCGTCACGTAGGGGCGCTCCGGCGGCCCGATGTACTCCTCGAGCGGCCGGATGAGCCGGTTGTCTGTGTGCTGCTCGATGACGTGCGCGATCCAGCCGGGGGCGCGGCTGCAGGCGAAGATCGGCGTGAACAGGTCCATCTCGAACCCCAGGAGGTAGTAGGTCGAGGCGGCGTAGAAGTCGACGTTGGCGTTGAGGTTCTTGATCTCCTTGCAGGTCTTCTCGATCGCCACCGACATCTGGAACCACTTTTCCTGCCCGAGGGCCTTGCCGAGCTTCTCCGACAGCGTGCGCAGGTGGATCGCCCGGGGGTCGAGGGTCTTGTAGACCCGGTGGCCGAACCCGGGGATCTTCTTCTTCTGCATCAACTCGGTGCGCACGTAGTCGGCCGCCTTCTCCACCTCGCCGATCGTCAGGAGCATCACCATGACGTCGTGGTTCGCCCCGCCGTGCAGCGGTCCCTTGAGGGTGCCGACCGCCGAGGTGATGGCGGCGTGCAGATCGGCGAGGGTGCCGCCGGTGACGCGAGCCGCGAAGGTCGAGGCGTTCAGGCCGTGGTCGAGCTGCAGGATCATCGCCACGTCCAGGGCGCGCGTCGCCAGGTCGTCGGGCTTGCGGCCGTGCAGCATGTGGAGGAAGTTGGCGGCATGGCTCAGATCCGGGTCGGGGGAAATCGGGGCCTTCCCCTTGCGCAGCCGCTCGTGCGCCGTGACGATCGTCGGCATCAGCGCCGTCAGGCGTATCCCCTTGCGGAGGTTGGCCTCGCGCGTCGATTCGTGCACGTCGGGGTCGTGCACCGCCAGGGCGGAGACGACGGTGCGCAGCATGTCCATCGGCGAGGCGTCCTTGGCGAAGCGGCGCAGGATGTCGAGGGCGTCGGGATGCAGGGAGCGCTGCGAGGCGAGCGCCCGGCGGGTCTCGGCGAGCTGGGTGCGCGTCGGCAGCTCGCCGTACCACAGCAGGTGCACCACCTCCTCGAAGGTCGAGTGGTCCGCCAGCTCGTGGATCGAGTAGCCGCGGTAGCTGAGGCGCCCCTTCTCCCCGTCGATGAGGCTGAGGCCGGTGCGCGCGGCGACGACCCCTTTGAGCCCCTCCTTGGCAAACATCAGAGACCCCCCCTCGACGGGCCACCCGGCGCGTCGCCGCGGTGCTGCCGGCGCGCCGATGGCGTTTCGACACATTATACTTGGGGGCGGGCGTGGGGCCGAGACAAGATGCCCCCCGGTGAGAGGAGCGATGGCCAACGAGGACGATGGTCTGGGCCCGGCCGACCTGCGTGAGGCGCGCGCCCGTGTCGCCCGGCGGGCGCGGACGACGCCCCTTCTGCCGTGCGAGCCCCTCACCGAGCGCTGCGGCTACAGGGTGGCGCTGAAGTGCGAGAGTCTTCAGGTTGGTGGCGCCTTCAAGATCCGCGGCGCCACCAATTTCCTGGCGCGCATCGACCCCGAGGTCCGTGCCCGGGGCGTGATCACCTACTCCTCCGGCAATCACGGCATCGCCACGGCGCTGGCGGCGCGTCAGGCCGGGGTGCCCGCGGTCGTCGTGATGCCGACCACCGCTCCCGTTCTCAAGCGCGATCGTGTCCGCTCACTCGGGGCGGAGCTGCATCTGGCCGGCACCACCTCCCTCGAGCGCCAGGCGCGGGCCGAGGCGATCGCCGGGGAGCGCGGCCTGACGATCGTTCCACCCTTCGACCACCCCTGGATCGTCGCGGGTCAATCCTCCTGCGGCGTCGAGATCCTGGAGCAGATGCCGGAGGTCGGCACGGTGATCGTCCCGGTCGGCGGGGGCGGTCTGATCGCAGGGATCGCCCTGGCCTGCGGATATCATCGCGCCGGCATCCGGGTGATCGGCGTCGAGCCGGAGGGGGCGGCCAAGATGGCCGCCTCGCTGCAGGCCGGGGCGCCGGTCACGCTCCCCTCGACCCGCTCGATCGCCGACGGCCTTCTCCCCTCCCGGCCCGGCGATCTCACCTTCTCGATCGTGCGTCGCTTCGTGGCCGAGACGGTGACCGTCTCCGAGGCGGCGATCCGCGAGGCCGCCGCCTTCCTGCTGGGCTCGGAGCACCTGCTGGTGGAGTGGAGCGGTGCCGTCGGAGTCGGCGCCCTGATGACGGGAGCGCTGCGCGCCCCGGGCGTTCCGACGGCGGTGGTCCTGAGCGGCGGCAACGTCGACCCGGCCCTGGTGATCGACAGAGGATCGGCCGGAGGAGCGGCTCCGGGCTAGACACCCCGCCCTTTCCACCCGTAATGGATGAGGAGATGCTAGACTAGCCCGCCTCACGGAGGGTCCTCGGCATGGCTGGCGACCAGAAGGGGTTCACGCTCATCGAGCTGTTGATCGTCGTGGCGATCATCGGCCTGCTCGCCGCCATCGCC
>DASTNM010000425.1:0-6952 GCA_035762745.1 Candidatus Polarisedimenticolia bacterium | reverse complement strand
GCCGGGTCGGCCGTCGACGGCGCCGAGCGCAGCGAGGTCGCGACGGTACACCGAGTAAGTCACGTCGCGCTCGTTCAACTTGATCGTGTCCGTGGTGGAGCTCGGATCGAAGTGCACGAACGCGGGATCGTACAGGGCGTTCTCGATGAAGTCGGTGAGATCGTCCACTTGATCGTCGCTCAGGCCCAGACCGCGCGGCGAGCCGGGTCCGCGGGGGTGCGAAAAGCGGGTCGTGAACGTGATGGCCGCCGCGGCCTGCGCGTTCTGCGGCACACCGGCGTTGAAGTACCGGACCACGTCCTTGACGCTCGTGAACGAGCCATTATGGAAGAAGAATTTGGCGTCTTTGAGCTGCCGCAGCGTCAGCGTGCGGAACTTGAAAGCGTCGCAGTCGCGGAACGTAATTTCGCGCCGGCCCTCATCGAGGTGGTTGGGATCGTTCCTCGCCGCGCGATTCAGGGCCTGGAGCGGGTGGTCGGAGAGCCCGAGGTTGAAGAAGTTCTGCTCCACGAACTCACCGACGCCGGCCAGGTCGGGGTCGTCCACCTGCTTGTTCAGCATGGGGCCGCTGTGGCAGGTGAAGCACCCCGCACCACCGTTCGGCGCGGAGGTGAAGAACAGTCTGGCGCCACGCCGCTGCGCAGGCGTCAGCGTGCCGTTCTCTCCGGCCAGGAACCGATCCCAGGGCGTGTTCCGAGTGACGACCGTGCGCATGAAGGTGGCCGTCGCCCGCAAGATGGTGACGTTGTTGATGAGGTTGTCACAAGCGCCAGGAGCAGGATCAGACTCTGGAACGCATCCTGTCGCCGTGGCGGCCTCCGCGGGAAACGCGTCGCGGAAGAGCTTCCGATAGACGGGGATCTTCTCCAGCACCGCCGACTGGAAGCGCACCGGGCCGCGCAGAGGATCATCGTCCAGCAGCCGGTGAGCGTCGAGCAGCAGGAGAGCCACGTTCTCCTGCGCCGGATGGTGGAGCGGGTTGAGGGCACCGTGCGTGTCGTCGGGCTCGCCCGCGAGCCCCCCGAACAAGAGGCGGTTGTTGAAGGCGGCACCGATGATGCTCAGCGGATTTCGCGCGACGCTGTCCAGGGCATCGAGTCGACCGGTTGCCAGCAGCTGAACCGCGGCCGGCCGGGTATCCGTGATATCTCCCGGCAGAGGGCGGCGATACCGGGCGGGAGTGTTCACTTCGATCGTGCCGTCCGCGAGAAGGTCGATGTCCGTCAGCGTGGGTAGCGCGTCCACCAGCGCGTCGCCCGGGAAGAGCGGGGTCTGCCGCAAGATCGGCATGTCTGTGCGCGGCCGCCGGCGCGCGATGAAGTTCCCGTCGGCGTCCGTGTAGCCTCGCCCTTCCCCGCCCGTGGCGAAGTTGAGGAGCGTGCCGGACTTCGATGCCGCCTCGCCGAGATGACAAGTTCCACAGGACGCGCTTCCGCTGTGTGCGGGGATGCCACCGAATTCCGGGATAATCCTGGTCGCTCGCGCCGGGTCGTGAAACAGCAGTTTCCCGAGGTAACGCTTGGCCTCGGTTGTCTGGAACCGGGGGTCAGGGCTCCCATCGGCAAGCCGCGGCTGCGGAATCTCTGAATTGTGCGCCGGGACCATCATCTTCCGGATGCCACCGACCTGCTGGTCGATGAACCGGCGCAGCTGGGTGGGGCTGTTGCCCTCCTGAGCGGCGGCCATCCCCCCGAACAGCAGCGCAACGGGCAGGACCGCGAGGAAAATACGGCGGCGGGAAGGCGCACGCCGGGCGACCGGCGTCGACGTCGGAGTGTTGTCTGGTCGATTCGCGGGCATTGCGACCTGTCCTTTCGGCTCGCTATTCATGTTCGTGCGCCTCCAGAGGTTAGATGTGGATGCACGGTCTCACCGCGTGGACGTCACGACTCCACCGCCCGTGTCATAAAGGCATTCCCATGGGTAGAGTCACCTGCTTCCCAGCAGACGTAACCACGATGAACGGCAATTCATTCCCGCCGGCTTTGGTCGCTTCACATATTCTGAAGACGAGCTTCGGGAAGGAAGGCAGCGTCGAGGCGCCCTGCGGAACCACGGGTGCGTGTGCATGCACACCCGGGTCAACGTTCGAACCGGGATTGGTTCGCACCAGGGTGCGCGTGGGGGTGCAAGTGATCGATCGAACCGGAGACCGCGTTCGACCGGGCTCCGGGTGACTTGCAAGTCAGGCCGCGATCACGGACAGTGGATGGATTGGGGGCGTTCAAGCCCCAGACTGTTCCAGCCGGGGGATCCCTCCACTCCACCCACAACGGCGGTCACTACGTACGCGAGTCCCTCCCCCGCGGTCGGGATCCTTGTTTCGGTAAAGGCCAGATCCGAGAGATCGGCGTCCTCGCCGTCGCGGCAGGTGTCCAGGCCGGCGCGCAGGAGCGTGGCCAGGAAGCCGCTGTAGACGTGGTAGGTGGTGGCGCCCGGAGCGGCGTCCCAGTTGAGCAGTGTGTCGTTCACGAAGCGCAGCCCCAGCACGTCGTCGCGGTCGTACTCGTAGGCTCCGCGGTCGACTCCCGACACGCCGTCAAGGTCGCCATCGAGCGGCCGCCACTGCCCGCGGAAGTCCACGGTCGGCGCGCCTTCCGCCCGCCCCGAGTCGATGGCGGGCGAGCCCGAGCCCAGCCGGTAATCACCTTTGGAAGGATTGACCAGGAGCGGATCGGCTGCGAGGTTGCCGGAGCCGCTGCACAGCAAGGAAGCGGAGCCTTGGCACGCATCCGGGGAATTGCGGAAGAAGATGTTGCTCGCAATCTCAGCCGGGGGCTGCTCCACAGTAATCCCGCTTCCCTGGTTGCCGTAAAGAACGTTGTTGACCAGTGTCGCCTGGGAGCCGTCCAAGAGGACACCGCCTCCCACGTTGCCGGCTAAGTTGCCGGCAATTGTGTTGTTGGAGATACTGCTGCGGTCGCCGGAGCTCGAGGCGACACCGCCCCCCCAAAATGCGCTGTTCCCCAGGATCAGGTTGTTCGCCACCATTGCGTCTGAATTGACATCGATTCCCCCACCCAGATGGCGGGCCTCGTTCCCGGAGATCTCGTTACGGGTGACAAGCGGCGAGCCGCCTGCGATCCCGAGCCCTCCGCCATCCCTGGCGGTGTTGTCGGCGATCACGTTCTCGGAGACGGTCGCGCTGCTGTCGAGCACGGACACGCCCCCGGCAGAATCGGGCGCGTAGCAGCCGCCATAGCTCGCCGCCGCCACAGCCTGGTTTCCGGTGATGAAGTTGCGGGTGATGACTGGAGAGCCACGGAACACCCACATCCCACCCCCTTCTGGCTGGGACGAGTTGTTGGTGATGCGATTTTGGGACAGAGTCGCCTGACTGTTGACCAAGGCAACGCCCCCGCCGGCCCCGGGATTGAAGCCGTAGCAATAAGAGTAGTACCCCGCGCCGAACGTCGCCTCGGCCCGGTTGCCAGTGATCAAGTTGAATGTGATGATCGGGGCGCCTCCCACCACCCGAACTCCGGCCCCGTACTCGCCGGAAACGAGCCCGTTGGTGAGCGTGAACCCCTGCAGGCGGGTGTCCGAACAGCAGTCGGCGATTCTGGCTACGGCGCCCCTCCCACCCCCGTCCACAATCGTGGTCTCGTAACCGGCGCCGACGACGCTCACGCCGCACTTCACGAGGAGGTTCTCGAAATAGGTCCCGGGAGCAACCGACACCACGTCTCCCGCCGCCGTGCCGGGATCGTCGATGGCCGTCTGGATCGAACGGAACAGGGCCGACCCGTCGTCATCCACGGTGATCGTCCGGCCGGTGGCGGGACCGGGCGCGGTCGCCACGGCGTGCACGCACCCTTTCAGCGCGTCGCAGGAGTCGAGCGTACAAGCGTTCCCGTCGTCGCAAGAGGCCGGACTCCCCTGGCAGGCGCCGCCCGAGCACCTGTCGAACACCGTGCAGGCGTTGCCATCGTCGCATCCCACAGTGTTGTTGGTGAAGTTGCACCCGCCGGCGCCGTCGCAGGCATCGGTGGTGCAAACGTTACCATCCTGGCAACTGTACGACGTACCCGTGCAGACCCCCCCCACGCAGGTGTCGGAGTGCGTGCATGCGTTGAAGTCGTCGCAGGGGCTTTGCGTGCAGGGGATGTCTTTCGGTCTGATCACAACGCTCATCCCCGTAGAATCATAGCCGTGACTTCCGCCGCTCGGATCCACGACGAAGTACAACACATTGCCCTCGCCCACCGGCACACCGGCCAGGCCTGCGCCACCGGTGCCATCCTGGAAGTTCTGCGATCCCCCCTCTCGGATGGATCCAAATGCCAATGTAGTGTTGGTCACCCCATCATAGCGGTCGATGAACCACAAGATCCCGTTTCCGCCCGAATTGTCCAGATCATTCACGCCGCCTGTGATCCTTACGGTCCCGCTCATCGGGCTCCGCCAGCCCACGATGGCAAGCTTATTGTAGAGAGGGTGGACGCGTACAACGCCCGGAGCCCAACCCGGGAAAACATGGGTGGCTCCGCTGTTATTGATGCCCACTGCAGGTAGTTTATCCTTCTCGCCCGTTGAGGCTACACTGCCTTGCCACTGGTCCAAGTCCGGGATGAAAAAGGCGTCCCGGATGAACTCCAGGAGAACTCGATACGTCGGCGGGTTGTGAGCAGGAAAGGTGTCGGGGTCGCTTTCGAGGTAATACCACACAGCGCGATTGCCGCACCTGTCTCGGCTTGGATTCTCCTGGTCCGGAAAGACGCGGAAGTCTGCCGCCAGGTTCCACTCTGCGCAAGGAGCCGCCGCTTGCTGCCCGCTCCCTTGACCGACAAAAGCGAAGCAAAAGAGAAGGACTCCAATCGCGAGAAACAATGATTCGCGCGCTGCGCCGAAGCGCTTGACATTGTTGTTCCCCGGAAGGCGTATGAGATTCAGCGGGAGAGGGTTCCCCCTTCCAGGTCTCGTAATGGACATGTGCCTCGTGATTCTCATGGTGTCCTACCTTGCGCCCATTCTTTGGGGTCGCAGAGAGCGTCCGGCCCGGTACCCCACAATCGGCAGTGCGTCATGGGTCTCCCTTGTAGGAGAGCAGGCGACACGAGACTCCGTCGCCCACGATTCACGAATAAAGCCAGGGTCAGGTGGCTGGAGGCCTCCAGGACCCGCCGCCTGGTAGCCTCCTGGATGGTCGGTTGGGCCGGCCCACTGGCTGCCGGGGCGGCCGGGACGATTTCGGCCGCAGCCCTCCCAGGGTCGTCGATGGCGGCCTGGATCGAACGCAAGGATGTAGGCAAGTCGTCGTGCACCGTGGTCGCCCGCCCGGTGAGAAGGGAGGATGAGAAGATCGAACCACAGCCCAGTACGAGCAAGAAGTGAGGCTGACCGCGACGGGCTACCCCGGGCGCATCCACGGACTCCGTTTCCTGTGACGGGTGAAAAGTTGCCGTCTATATACCGCGAGCGCGGGTCACTGTCAAGGTACCGTCGTGGCTCAGGTACCGTCGTGGCTCAGCGGAAATTGCCGCCGGGGGACAGCTCGCGACACCGCTTCAGACCAGAGCACCTCGGCTCGTGTCCCTCCTGAAGATTTCGTCGGCGCGGGCGCAAACGGCGTCGTGTCTGGAGGCACAAGAGCCCCGACCACCTTCGCGATCGGGGCTCCTCGGAACGCCCGCCCCAAGGACTCGGGGCCGATGATGTCTGGCTCCCCACGTGATCGAAACGTTCGAACTCCGCTTGGCTCAAATCAGGGATGTAGGTATTTGCACATGGGCATCGGAGGTTCGAACGCCTCCTGCCCATTGAAATGAGAGAGTCTAAGCTGGCAGCCGCCCTTTGAGGTCTGCGGCTCCGAACGGGCCGGGCTCGACGATGAGCCGTCGGGCCGCGTCCACCTGGCCCCAGACGTTCCACAAGAGCACGCCTCTCACCCGGCCGGCTCGGAGATAATAGACGACACCCTCACGGTAGGGCTCTTTCCAATCCGCCACGGTTTCCAGACGAGCGTCCACTTCGCCGACGGCTTCGTATCCCAGGTCAAACAGATCCGAGTAGAACGACGGGAGATGATCGTAAGAAACCGTGTCGCCCGCCATGGCCCGGCCCGCCATTTTCCCCATGGTATTGGCATTATCCTCGTGCTCGACACGCAGCCACTGGTCCAGGGCAGGATTATGAAAACTGGCCACGTCCCCAGCCGCGTAGATCTCCGGGTGGCTGCTGCGCAGTGAAGCATCCACCCGAATGCCGTTTTCCACCTTCAGCCCGGCCGCTTGAGCCAATTCGATGTTCGGCTGGACGCCGATTCCCGCCACCACGCCGTCGACCATGACTTCCTGTTCGTTCCCGGGTTGAGCGTCGCGGATCTTCAGGATCGGCTTGTCCTGGCGCCCACCCATGCCGGTCACGCGCGCCCCGGCGAGGACCTCGACGCCCTTCTGGCGGTAGAAGTCGTTCAGGAACCTGGCGAGGTCGGACGGAAACACACGGCCGCCGATCCCCTCGTCAGGAAAGGCGAGCACGACCTCCTTCCCGTTCATCGACAGGGCTGCCGCAATCTCGGAGCCGATGAATCCGCCGCCGATGACGGCGACCCGCCGACCCTGCTCCGTCAGCGCCCGCAGTCGCTGGTAATCGTCCAGGGTGCGGAAGTAGATGACCTGCTCGGCGCCAAAAGGCAGGCGGCGCGGCGTGCCGCCCGTGGCCAGCAGCAGCTTTTCGAAGGTATAGACCGTCCCCTGGTCATCAGTGACACGCTTGTTCTGCGGGTCCAGGTGTCGGGCTCTCCGTCCCAGATGGAAAGTCACCCCCGGGCTGTCGCCCTTGCGCCAGATGTTCTTCAGGGACATGTTCTTCCAGAGCCCCTTGGACAGGGGAGGGCGGTTGTAAGGCGGATGCGCCTCGTCGCCGATCAGGCCGATCGAGCCGCTGCGGTCACGCTCTCGGATTCCGTCGATGGCGGCATCCGCAGTCATACCGCCTCCGACGATCAGGT
>DASTNM010000424.1:0-3966 GCA_035762745.1 Candidatus Polarisedimenticolia bacterium | reverse complement strand
CCGACACAGCTGCTGACGGTGCGCGAGCAGGCGCCGGTGCCGCAGGAGATCGTACCGAGCCCCTGGTCGATTGCGCCGTCACAGTCGTCGTCGATCCCGTTGCAGGTTTCGGCGGTCGGCGTGCCGGGCGTGCAGGTCTGAATCACGCCGCCGACGCAGTTGCTGACGGTGCGCGCGCAGGCTCCCGTCCCGCACGTCGCGATCCCGAGATCCTCGTCCACGAGGCCGTCGCAATCGTCGTCGAGTCCGTTGCAGATTTCGAGGGCGCCGGGGTGAATCGCGGGATTTGAATCGTTGCAGTCGACGCTGGCGGGATAGCCATCGCCATCGGAGTCCTGGCAGGCATCGCCGACGCCGTCACCGTTGGCGTCGGCCTGGTCGACGTTGGCCAGGGCGCGGCAGTTATCGCACAGGTCCCCCGCGCCGTCCCGGTCCTGGTCGGCCTGGCTCGCGTTCGCCGTCAGGGGGCAGTTGTCGTTGATGTCCAGGATTCCGTCGGCGTCGCTGTCGGGCGCCGGCACCGGCAGCAGACAGGGGGCGGGGTTCGGTCTCTCCACCTGCAACGAGTCGACCCCGAGGCTCCCTTCACCACACGAGTTGACGCCGCTGACAAGATAGAAGTAGGCGGTCCCGACAGCCGGGATCGAGGCGTCCTGTGAAGACCTGTCGGGGGAACCGGGTTCGAGGCAGGCCAGGTTATAGGCGAGGGGGCGGCTGATCGTCCCTCGATAAGTGTTGTAGATATTCGCCTGCGAGATCTTCTTCCACCCGAGCGGCAGCGGCGTACCGGCCCCGGCCCGCACCGTGGGGCCGACGGCCCCGGGGCGTGTCCAGACCGAGTTCACCAACGGCGCGCAATCCTGGGCGTTCGGCACTCCGTCTCCGTCGGAGTCCGGAGGGACCAGCTCATAGGCGCCGAGGTCGACGACGGCGAGACCGTCGCCGTTGCCGTCGGCGACGCGCGGCTGTCCGGTGAGGTCGTAGGCGGAGGTCACCGGGGCGTTGTTGCCGGCGTCGACGAGGGGCGAGGTCGTCTGAGGGTGGAAGTCTTCGCTCACGCCGGTGGCGGCGCCCCAGTTGCCGAGCATCTTGAAGGCCTGCGAAGCGGCCGTGAGGGCCGGGGTGAAGGTCAGGACGTTGCTGGTGGTGTTGACGGCGGTGAGGGTGCGCCGGACGCCGTCGTTGTTGTACTCCAGCGCCTGGTTGACGGTGTAGCGCGCGGCGCTGGCGACGGCGACGGTGGTCGTGGTGCCGGCGGCGGTGGTGACGTCGGTGAAGGCCGGCACCGCCACCAGGCGGGGGTCCTGGGAGAAGTTGCCGGGGATGGCGAGGACGGCGGCGTCGGTGAAGTCGCCGGTGACGTTCTGGTTGATGGTCGACGGCAGCATCAGGTTGTTCCAGAGGTCGGTATGGTCGATGACGGGGAAGGACTTGTAGCTGTAGAGCCCGGCGCCGGTACCGTTGGCGCTGATGGTATCGCCGGCGATGAGAGAGTTGATGATCTGAACCGTGCCGCTCTCGGTCACGTTGGCAGAGATGTGGACACCGCCGCCGTAGTTGGCGAAGGTGTAGCCGCTGAGTGCGCGGGTATCGGTGAGGGAGTTGCCGAAGATGGTGTTGTTGACGATCTGGATGTTGGTCGGCACGATGATACTGTTGAGGTAGAGGCCGCCGCCCTTGGTGCCGGCGGAGTTGCCATACACGAGGTTGTCGGAGGCGGTCAGAGTGCTATAGAGGACCAGGCCGCCCCCTTCGAAGGAGGCGCGGTTGCCGATGATGGCGTTGCGGGTGATGACGGTGCCGGGGTTGCCGTCGACCCGCAGGCCGCCGGCCTGGCCGATCTGGGCGCTGGCGAGATTCTCGGCGATGAGGTTGGCCTCGATGCGGGCCTGGATGGTCTGCTGCCAGCGGGGGCCGGCGACGAAGAGGCCGGCGCCGATGCCAAAGGCGTTATTATTCTTGCCGGTGACGGGGGGCGGGGTGGCGGTGTTGCGGGTGATGGTGTTGCCGAGGATGGTGGGGTTGCCGTAGTTGACGTAGATGCCGGCGCCGAGCCACTCGGTCTGGGCGCCGGAGAGAATGTTGCCGGTGATGAGATTGTTGCTGACGACGGCGTCTCCATGCACGTAGACCCCTCCACCCGCCACCGTTAAGACCGGTGACGGCTGGTTCTCCCCCATCCCCCCCGTGATCTGGCAGCTGTCGATCGAAAAATCGCGCACGAGACGGCCGGAATTGCCGGAGGCGAAGATGACGGCGCTCCTGTTCTTGCCGGCGGCGTTGATGATCGTCGTCGCCGGGTTCTCGCACTGCACATGCTCGTTGGGGAAAATGAAGATCCGCTCCGGGTAGTTCCCGGCCGCCACCTGAATGTTCGCCGAGCCGATGCTGCCGGAGTAGATGCGGCAATCGGCCTCGTTGAGGGCCGACTGGATCGTCCGATAGGGAAGGGTGGCGGTGCCACAGCCGGCGCTGCAGCCGGCGTCGCAGGTGATCGGGGGGGTGTAGCTGGTGACGCCGCAAATGCTGGCGCAGGCGCTGTTGTCGTCGACGTAGAGTGTGGCGGTCCCTGCGGCCACGACCAGACGGGCCACAAGGCCCAGCGCCAGGAGCGCCGCCGCCGTCGGCAGGAAAAGCCTGAGCGGGCGGCGGGCCTCAGCGCCCATGCGGGCCTCCGCGCGGGTCACCCCCGAGAGATCCGAAACAGGGGTGCGGGGACTGCCCATGCATCAACGCAACCGCCACGCCCCCCTCCAGGCGCCGTCGCCGCGGTCGAACATCGAGGCTGAGCTGGAATTGAGAAGCCAAATCAGAGTTCTGAGCGACCCTTAATTACCGCCAAAGGAGCGGATGTCAAGCATTTTCATCGATTCGCCTCGAAAACGGACGGGGATAGCGAGGGGGTCATGTAGCGCGACGAAGCCGATTCGGTAGGCAGACCTGGAGCCAGGGCTCTAATGGGGATAACGTCTGTTCGCATTTCGGGGCCGGGCTGATTACCCTTGAGACTTGGCAGCGTACTATCGGTCTCGGGGGGCTTCTTAGGCACGCCATGCTTACGTCGAATGCAAATCGTACTTGACGCTCCGGCCCTTTGGCCGTAGATTTCGGCCGCATTTTCAAACCCTAGGGATCCTGAGCACGCATAAATCAGCCTGAATCGTGCAGGATATGGAATTGGTGCCCATCTGATGGGAGGGAGCCCAATATGATGAGGAAGGCGTTCTTGGTTCTGGCGGTTGTCACCGCCCTGACCGCAGGGATCTTCGCGGCCTCGACGAGCGCCCCGAAGACGACATCTGTCACGGTGGGCGACTTCGCCGTCAAGGTGGCGAAGGCGATGGGCTATTCGCCTGCGGATCAGCAGGCGGCGGTCAAATCGCTGAAGACATCCGGCGTCAACCTCGACGCCGGCGAGATCGGCTCCCGCCTGACCGAGGGGAAGGCCGCGCAGATTCTCGGCGACCTGGGGATCAAGGTCAGGACCTCCGACGCGGCGAGCCCTCTCTCTCCCGCGAAGTCGGACCAGCTCGTGACCGCGGTAAGCCTGAGCAGCGCCAGCGCCGCCTCGGTCACCCCGTCCGCGGATTTGAATGATTGTTTGGCGCTCCGGAACCGCGGCCAGTGCGAGACCTGCTGCAAGGTCTTCTACGGCTGCGATCTCAACCTGAGCTGCGACTTCGCCAAGGCGTGCACCAGGACCTGTAGTGCCGTCGTGCCTCCGGGCCTGCAGAGCAGCCCCGAGCCGCAGCCGTAGTCGAACCATAGAACCAGGCGAAGAGCGCCCCTCCCGGCGACGGGACGGGGCGCTCGTTTTTTGTGGGGTCCGCGTCGCGCGCCCCCTCCTGTGAGAAAATAGCGCTCGGCATGATGCGCATCGGTCACGTTACCCTCGAAGAGCCGCTGATCCTAGCCCCCATGGCCGGGATCACCGACCAGTACTTCCGCCTCATCCTGAAGCGGATC
>DASTNM010000423.1:0-2114 GCA_035762745.1 Candidatus Polarisedimenticolia bacterium | reverse complement strand
CGAGGAGCGCGCCCTTTTCGAGCGCTGGCTCGACCGGATCTACCAGGACTTCGTGGGCAAGGTGGCGAAGGGGCGTGGCAAGACGTACGAGCAGATCGACGCGATCGCCCAGGGGAGGATCTGGACCGGCGAGGACGCCCTGCGTCTCGGACTCGTCGACCGGCTGGGTGGGCTGGGCACGGCGATCCGCGAGGCCCTCACCCTCGCCAGGCTCGACCCCGCGGCGCGCGTCCAGCTCGTGATCTTTCCCGAGCCGAAGGGGATCCTGTCCCAGGCGTTCGACCGCGGCGACGACACGCGCGCCGCCCTCGCCGCCCTCGCCGGCCGCGCCGGGGCGCTCTTGGAGGACGGACCCGCCTCGGGGGCCGACCGGGTCCTCGAGATGCCGTTCGTGCCGCTGGTGAACTGACAGGGAACCCGATCACCGGTCGGGGCGTATGATCGGTGTCTAATCCTGGAGGAGGGAGGTCATGATGGCGATGACCGGCGTTCTGGTTCTAGGCGGTCTTCTCCTGGCGATCCTGGCGTTCGTCGCGGCGCCGATCCTCCTGGCGCTCGTGCTGGTCGCCGCGGTCGTCAGGCTCGTCTTCTTCGTTCTGCTGCTGCCATTGCGGCTGCTGGGCTGGGGCCTCGGATTCGCCTTCAAGGGGATCTTCCTCCTGGTCGGCGTGGCCCTGCTGATCCTGGTCGGGCTGGTCCCCCTCGTCCCAGTCCTCCTGGTGGGGGGGCTGATCTACTTCCTCGTCAAGGCCTCCGGCAAGAGCGTGGCGCCCGCCGGCCACTGAAAGAAGCGCCGGGGCGGGTCGTCATCAGGACCGCCCGCGGATGCTGAAGTCGAGACCGTCCCGTCCCTCCTCCGCAGATCCCACGCTGAGTGTGTGGAAATTGGGCTCCGACCTGAGCGAGCGCCCCGATTCGCCGACCGGCACGATCCGGTACCGGCCCGGGGGCGGGAGCGGGATCTCCCAGGATCCATCGGCCGACGGGACCGCCCTGGCCTGCTCCCGGATCAGGCTGTCGGGGCCATAGACCACGACGGCCGTGACGAGAGACACCTCGCCGGTCAGTTTCCCCCTGAGCACCTTGCCGATCTTCACCGGAGCCTGCGTCGCACGGGGCTCCGGGATGCGCGGCGGCGGGGGGGCCGGTGCTTCCGGAACGGCGACCGCCCCGGCCCGAGGGGTGACCGGGACCGAGGTCGCCCTCCGGAGCGGCACCGGCGACGGCTCCTCGTTCGGCGCCGGCGGGGGGAGCGGCATGCCGCGACCGGGCTGTGGCTCGGCCGGTGTCGGCCCGGCTGCCGGCAGGGGCTCGGGCGCCGGGGCGGGCGGCGTCGAGGACGCCGGAGCCGGTTCGGGAGGCGACCCTGCCCCAGGGGTCGGTCGGGGCAACTCCACGATCGCGCGGGAGGGGAAGAGGGCGACCAGGAGATCGGCGGCCGCGGGGAAAAGGATCGGTCGAATCAGCTCCGCCGCCTCGAGGGCGGCCGGCGGTGCCGGGGCCTCGACCGTCCGGTGGGCGACCAGGTCGACGAAAGCGACGCGCCCGCCCCGGCCAAAGGCGAGCGCCAGCCCGCCATCGGGCGAGAAATCGAGCGCGGCGGCGTCGATCGGCAGAGGGACGACGGCCGAGGCGTCGTCATCCCGAGACCGCCGCGCCGCATCCGCCCCCGGCGCTGCCTGTGGGCGGAGCTGGAACAGCGCCACCTGGCGCTCGCGCACCGCGTACAGGAGGTCGCCGCCGGGGGTGACGTAGAGGCCGCGGTTCACACCGGGGGAGCGGTAGCGCCAGGAGCTGGCGAGGGGTCTTGTCGTGTAGGTGAGGATCTCATCCTGAAAGGAGACGAACAGGCGCCGTCCGGCCGGGTCGACGGCGAGGCCGTTCGGGAGCCGCGCAAGGGCGGCCGAAGCGCCTTCTTTCCCGGCCACGAGGTCGATCTCGTGGATCCAGGCGCCGGCCGTCTCGCGCGCCTTGCCCTTGCCGGAATGGTACGACAGGAGATAGGCGCGGCGACCGTCGGCGGTCGCCACCCCCTTGAACCCCCGACCCTCGAAAGGGACGCTCCGGATCGGCGTCGGCGAGGTTGTCGCCGCGTCGAGGAGGACCGCTTCTCC
>DASTNM010000422.1:0-8870 GCA_035762745.1 Candidatus Polarisedimenticolia bacterium | reverse complement strand
GGCGGGCCGGCCCCCGTGACCTCTCTCGGGTGGGATCCCCAGAACGCCACGGCGGGTCGGGGGACGCGCTACACGGTCGTCAGCGGCGACCTGGGGACCTTGCGGTACGACGGCGGGTTCATGCGCGCCTGCCACCTCGGGACGAGTCTCCTGGCGCCCCCCCTCGTCGACTCCCGTCCCGATCCCCCCGAGGGATACGGCTACTTCTACCTCGCCCGCGCCGGCAACCTCTGCGGAGCCGGGACGTACGGCGACGGGTCCGGGTCCCCCGATCCGCGGGATGCCCTCGACGCGACATCCATCCTGCCGATTTGCGGCCTGTGCACCGGCCGGGGCGGGGGCGCGGTGATCGACTTCGACATCGGTGGGGAAGCGCTGCGGGTCTGGGTGACCGACGACCCGTTCATCGACCGGTCGAAGGAGTTCCTGAAGATCGGGACCTTGCAGGTCCCGGTCTTCAACAGGCTCCTGGACGGTCGTGACTGCGATTCACTATGGACCTGGCACCCGGACCCGGTCCGGGTCCAGTGGGCCGATGCCACGATCGAAGTGTGCGATGGCAGGCCTTCGGACGTCGAAGCCGACAAGTCCTACTGGTTCGGCATCGGCTTCTGCCCCTGGTCGGCGACGGTGACCGCCGTCGACGACCGCCGCTAGTTCACTCTCCTCATTCTGCGGTGTCGGAGCGTGGCGTCGCGCTACTGGCGGTCACGGCCGCGGCGAGGCGGGGCAGGCTTCGAGATCTTTCCGGAGGAACCCCCCGCCGGCGCGGCGCCGTGGCCGGCAAGTCCGGAAGGAGCGCCCGTGGCCGGGACAAGGATGATCGGCCTGGCCTCCGACGCCCTGGCCCGCGGCCCGGCGGGGAGGATCAGCACGAGGGTACACAGGATGAGAACGGCCGTGGCCGCAAGGGCATCTCGAAACGAGCGTCGCATCGCACTGCCTCCCGTCAGGACTGGATACAACGGATGATCGTCGTCGGCGACTCCTAATATGGGCCTGGCGCCTGCGGAAGCAAGGAGTGGGGGATCTTTCCCCGCACTGTCGCTCCATCTTCCGGCTTCGCTGAGGTACCATTCGCGGCATGGCCCTCTACCTGACCGAGGACGACGTCGCCCGCCTCCTGACGATGCAGGATTGTATCGCCGCGGTGGAGGAGGGCTTCAGGGATTGGGCCGAGGGGACCGCCTCGAACCGCCCGCGCGCCCGGGCCGCACTGCGGGGCGGCCTGCTGCACGTCCTGCCGGCCGCCTCGGACCGGCTCGGACGGATGGCGGCCAAGGTCTACGCCACGACCCGCGGAGGCGCCCGCTTCGTCGTCCTGCTGTTCGACGGCAGGTCGTCAGAGATGCTGGCGGTCCTCGAGGCCGATCGGCTCGGGCAGATCCGTACAGGCGCCGCGAGCGGCGTCGCAACCCGTCACCTGGCTCGCCAGGAGGCGACCATCCTGGGTATTCTCGGCAGCGGCTGGCAGGCGCGCAGCCAGGCGCTCGCCATCTCCACCGTCCGCCGTCTCGACACCATTCGCGCCTGGGGGCGCGACCCCGGGCGGCTGCGCGCCTTCTGCCGCGAGGTCGAGGCGGCCTGCGGCGTGCCGGCGATCGCGGTGCGATCCCCCGAGATGGCCGTGCGCGGCGCCGGGATCGTCGTGACCGCGACCAGCGCCGCGCAGCCGGTCCTCGACGCCGCCTGGATCGATCCGGGAACCCATATCAACGCCGTCGGCAGCAACCGCGCCGATCGCCGCGAGCTCGAGGAACGGGCGGTGCTCCGGGCCGACCTGATCGTCGTCGATTCCCTCGAGCAGGCGCGCCTCGAAGCGGGTGACCTGCTGGCCGTCTCGGGCACGGCCTCGGAGGGCGGTCTATTCGATCGTGTCGTCGAGCTCGCCGCCGTGGTCACCGGCCGACACCCCGGCCGGGGCGCCGCGACCGATGTGACCCTGTTCAAGTCGCTCGGTCTCGGCCTCGAGGATCTCGTCTCCGCCTCCCTCGTTTATGATCTGGCGCTCAAGACCGGCGCCGGCCGGCCGTTCCCCTCACCCGCCGCGCCGCCGCAACCCTGAACACCCCCGTCGTCTCTCGGGGGGGTCGTGACGCGCTGCGGGTCGCTCGATCGGGCGTATACTTCGCGGCAAACGATCCGGCCCCGCGCTCCGGCCGGAGGCGCTCCGTTCGCCCTGAGGGCCCTCCATCGCGCCTCCCGTGGGCGCGGGGTGCGACGGGGGTCGAGAGGAGGTGACGATGTCCCAGGACCAGCCGCGAGGATCCGAACCGCAGGCCCCGGCTCCCGAGCCCGACCCGGTCAGACAGCAGCTCGCGCTCGAAAGACTGAAGTCGGAGCAGAATCTGCCGGCCGGGCTGCTGGCGGGCCTGATCGGCTCGCTCGTCGGCGCCGCCGCCTGGGCGCTCGTGACCGCCTTCACGCGTCTGCAGATCGGCTGGATGGCGATCGGGGTCGGTTTCCTGGTCGGCAGTGCCCTGCGCTCTTACGGCAAGGGACTCGATCGGGTCTTCGGCGTGGCCGGAGCGCTCCTGGCGCTTCTCGGCTGCGCCCTCGGGAACCTGCTGGCTGTCTGCATCATGGTCGCAGAGCGGGAGAAGATACCTCTGGCAACTGTCCTGGCCGGCCTCGACCTCGACGCGATCCTCAATCTCATGAGTGCGACCTTCAGCCCGATGGACCTTCTGTTCTACGGCATCGCCCTGTACGAAGGGTATCGCCTCTCCTTCCGCCGCGTGTCGCAGGAGGATCTGGCGAAGGTCCTGGCGATCTAGGGATCCGTCCGGGCTCACTCCACGAAAACACCCGGGACGGCGCGAAAGCCGGGGTCGCGCGCCGGGTCGAACTTCAGCCGCGCGCGATCCAGGATCCTGCCCCCCTGGATGACCATCCGGATCTTCCGTGTGTCGCCGATCCGCTCCGCCGGTCTGCCGGCCACGATCAGGAGGTCGGCGCGCAGCCCGGGACGGAGACTTCCCCAGGTCCCTTCCGCCTTCAGCAGCCGCGCCGCGTCGTAGGTGGCGGCCCGGATCGCCTGCAGCGGGGTCCATCCCGACTCGACCAGAAGCTCCAGCTCGCGATGGATCCCCTCCCCCTGGTAGAGGCCGGGGTACGGCGCGTCGGTCCCGGCGGCCACGAGAATGCCGGCGTCGAGGAGCAGGCGCGCGTTCCGCTTCGACTCCTCGAACTGCCGGCGGTTTTCCTCGAGAACCTTCTGCTTCTCCGCGCTCAGCGGCCGGGCCAGGTCGGCGCGCAGGTCGTCCAGAGCCCAGGGAGCGGTCGTGTCGGCGATCAGCGGTTGGCGCAGGTAGCCGGGATCCTGCAGCCGGGTGCGGGCGAACGACTCGTTGACCACCAGCGTCGTGATCACGAACAGCCCGCGCTCCTTGAGAAGCCGAACGTCCTCCGGCGACATGACGCGCGTCGGCAGGTGCGCCAGGCCGGCGATCCCGGTCCGTGTCACATCGGGTGATCCGTTCCGCTCCCATTGGTCGACGACGACGCGCAGCCCCACCTTCCCCGCCGCCTCCGCCAGGCTCTGCAGGAAGCGCACCGAAAGGTTGGCGTACCCCTTGATGAGATCGACACCGGCCTCCTTGTCGCGCTTCACCAACGCCGGGATCTGGGCCGTCGACGAGAGCGCGTAGGCGAGGTCGGGCCACGCGGGGTCGGGCCCGTCGATCATGGCGCCGGTGCAGTAGATGCGTGGCGCGAGGAGGCGACCGGCAGCCGACTCCTGTCGCAGCTGCAGGACCCAGGGCTGGTTGTTCCCGGTGTCGAGCACGGTGGTCACGCCGGCGTACAGCAGGGCGTTCAGGTAGCGCTGATAGCTGAGGAGGTCCATGTTGACGCCATCCCAGCCGCCCGTCAGGTGCACGTGAAGGTCGGCCAGCCCGGGCAGGAGGCTCATCCCGCGCGCGTCGATCACCTGCGCCTCCCCCGGGACGACGATGGCGCCGGAAGGGCCGACCGCCTCGATGAGCCCGCCGCGCAACAGGACGGTCCCGTCGTCAAGAGGCGGATCACCCGTGCCGCCGACGACCGTGCCGTGCACGATCGCGATCGGCTGCGCGTCCGCGGCGGCAGCGGCGCCGGAGCAGAACCCGTCGAGAAGCAACGCCACCGCGATGAGTCCGCGGGTGATCAATCTCAAGGTCACCGTCCTTTCTGCCTGCCGCTGGCCAGAGCCGAGGGGGTCGGGAGGCTCCGGAAAAGGCGGGCGTACCTGTCGATCCGATCCGGCCCCTCGCCAACATGGTCCCGGACGAGCAACTCGCCCGTCGTATAGGAGAAGACGTAGGCGCGGTACCGCCGGGCGAACTCGACGGTGCGCCGGGCAGCTAGCTCCTCTGCGAGGCCGTAGTGGCGCATGAAGGCGACCGCGTCGTCGGCCTCGATCTCCCCCAGCAGGAGCCGCCGCGCCCCCTCCGCCACCGCTTCATCGAGCGGCTTCAGGGCGGTACGGAGCCTTTCGTACAGGGTGATATCCAGCCGATCGTCCAGGCCGGCGGCCGGAGCCAGGACATCCCGAAGGAGGCTGACCCGATCCTCCTCGTTCAAGAGGACCTGCAGCCCGGCGTTGGCCACTCCCTCGGCGATCAGCACCTGGGGAGAGTGGAGCAGCAGGATGGAGGCCTCGAGCCAGCCCTTGCCGCGGACCAGCTCCTTCTCGATGACGGAGTGGTGCGCGTGATGCCCCGGGTACCCTTCGTGAAAAATCGTGACCATGAGCGAGCCGAGATGGAAGCTCAGGTCGGCATTCACCTCGACGAGGCTCTGGAAGCCTCCCCGGTACCAGTTGTAAGCGCGCCACGGTTTGCCGTGCACCAGCGCCAGGCGGAGGCGCTCGCCGGCCGGCAGGGGCAGGACCGCGGCCGAACGGGCGCGAGCCTCCGCCAGGCAGGCCTGCGCGACGGTCTTCAGTCGTCCCGGCGGGATGATGAAGCGGTCGCGGAACGCCTTCACACGAGCGGCGAATTCGCCCCGCCCGGGGAGCAGCGCCTCGGCCCGGCTCAGATGAAGACCGAGCTCATCGGTACCGCGGACCGGCAGGTCGATGTCGAAGAGAAGGCGGGCCTCCTCGCGCAGGCTCATGGCCTCGCCGGCCAGCCGGCGCAGCAACGCCTCGGCGGCCACTGTCTGCGTCTCGAGGAAGAGGCGCCGCTCCGTAGGAGCGGCCGACCGAAGGCGCGCCAGCAGGTCACGTGCCCTCTCCAGGAGCCGCGGCACCGACGCAGGCCGGCCCCGCGACTCCCTCCGACGCCACTCTTCCGGCCCGAAGTAGGCGTCGACGAGGTCGCCGTCATGCCGGCCGATTGCCAGTGCCAGACGGACGTAATCCTCGGCCAGCCCGTCCAGCCCCGCGTCGCCCGCCGGGCGGCTCCTCGTCCGGCGCGTCATCGCGTGACCCCGCCCTCCTCGCGGGCCGCACTGCGGATGTCCTCCAGCGCTCGGGCGACATCGCGGCCGTGGGTGCGAAAGCTGAGAATGCACAGACGCAGGGCGTACCGGCCGCGGAGCGTCGTGCTGGAGAGGTAGACCCGGCGCCGATCGTTGACGCGCCGCAGCAGGCGGGCGTTGAAGGCGTCGGCGCTCTCCCCGGCGGGCGGTCGGTAGCGGAAGGCGACGATCGACAGCTGGGGCGGATCGAGACATTCGCAACCAGGCTCGGAGCGCAGCTCCTCGTACGCCCAGCGCGCCAGCTCGAGCTTCTCGCGCAGGTTGTCGCGGAAGGCGGCCACCCCGAACAGCGTCAGAGGCAGCCAGAGCCGCAGGCCGCGGAACTCGCGCGACAGCTCGGGCGAGAGGTCTGCGAAGTTGATCGCATCCGGAGGGTGCTGCAGATCCTGCAGGTAGCCGGCCCGCATCCGGTGGGCGCGCGCCAGCGTCGCGGCGTCGCGCACCAGCAGACAGCCGGTGCCGTACGGCAGGAAGAGCCCCTTGTGCGGATCGAGGGTCAGCGAGTCGGCGCGCTCGAGGCCGGGCAGCAGACTCTCGCCCCCGGGGGCCAGCCGGAAGAAACCGCCATAGGCGGCGTCGACGTGCAGCCACAGACCGTGGCGCACGCACAGGTCGGCGATCTCCGGCAGCGGATCGATCGCCCCGGTGTTCGTCGTGCCGGCGTTGGCGACGACCAGAAACGGCTTGAGACCGCGGGTGCGATCGGCCGCGATGGCCGTCTCGAGGGCGTCGATCCGCAGGCGAAAGCGCTCATCGACCGGCAGCTCACGCACGCTGCGCTCAGGGAAGCCGGCCAGCGCCGCCGCCTTCGCGAGCGAGTGGTGCGTCTGCTCGGACATGTAGAGCACGCCGTCGAGGAAATTCTCCGGCAGGCGGTCGCGCCGCGCCGTGACCAGGGCGATCAAGTTCGACATCGAGCCGCCGGTGGTCAGCAGGCCGGCCGCCCCGGCCGGGTAGCCGACGAGATGCCGCAGCCAGTCGATCACCGTGGCCTCGATCTCGACCAGGGCGGGAGCGGCGTTCCAGATGCCGACGAAACGGTTGACCGACAGCGCCAGGTAATCCCCCAGCGCCGCCGGGTAGATCCCGCCGCCGGGGATGTAGGCCATGTAGCCGGGACCGGCGGCGTTGAGCGATTTCGGCACCGCCCGCCCCAGCTTCTCGAGCAGACTTTCGATCGGGGCGCCGCTCTCGGGCGGAGGCTCCCGGAAGCCGGCGGCCACCTCGGCCACTCCTTCCAGATCCCACGACGGCTGCTCGGGGAGCGTCTCGATCTGCCGGATGGCGAAGCGGGTGCACTGCTCGGTCACGGCACGCATCGTCCTGCCCGGCAAATCGAGGCTCACCGCCTCATCCGGCAAGGGTCGGCGCTCGCCCCCTCCCTGCCGCCCGCCTCTCCTGGCTCCCCCCTGAGCCCCCGGGCGCGCCCTCCTCTTCTTCATGACTCGGGTGCCCTCGGGGCGTTCTGGAATGCCCCCAGCGCCGCGAGGTGCGCCTCGACCGAGGAGCCGAGGGCCGCGAGGTCGTACCCCCCCTCGAGGAGCGAGACGATCCGCCCGCCGCAGTGGCGCTCCGCCGCCTCCTGGAGCACCTCGGTCATGCCCGCGTAGCCGGCCTCGGTGAGCGTCATGCCGGCCAGCGGGTCCGCGCGATGCGCGTCGAAGCCCGCCGAGACCAGGATCGCGTCGGGCCGGAAGCGGTCGATCGCCGGGCGCAGGATGTCGCGAAAGACCCGCAGGTACTCGTCGTCGCCGGTTCCGGGCGGCAGCGGCACGTTGAGCGTGAAACCGGATCCGCGCCCGCGCCCGGTCTCCGTAAGCGCCCCGCTCCCCGGGTAGAAGGGGAACTGGTGCGTGCTGAAGTAGAAGACCGTGTCGTCCTCCTCGAACAGGTGCTGTGTGCCGTTGCCGTGGTGCACGTCCCAGTCGACGATCAGGAGCCGCTCCAGCCGATGCTCGTCTTGAAGATAGCGCGCCGCCACCGCAACGTTGTTGAACAGGCAGAAACCCATCGCCCGGTCGGCCTCGGCATGGTGACCGGGCGGCCGCGTGGCCACGAACGCCGCGCGCGCGCGTCCGGACACGACGGCGTCGCAGGCGGCCAGGGCCCCACCGGCCGACAGCAGCGCCGCCCGCCACGATCCCGCCGAAACGCCGGTGTCGGGGTCGAGGCGCGCCGGGGCGAGCCGGCAGGCCTCGCGGATCGACTCGATGTAGTCGGGGGGGTGCACGCGCGCCAGCCGCTCGACCGGGCAGGGTTCGGGCGTGATCAGCAGCAGGCGGTCGAGCCGGCCGCGACGTTCCAGGTGCTCGCGGATGGCGCTGACTCTCTCGGCCCGTTCGGGGTGATCGCGGCCATTGCTGTGCTCGAGGCAGGCCGGGTGGAAGACGAACGCGACCGGTCCCCTGTCCGTCCTGGAGGCGGCGGACACCTCAGCGCTCGAACATGTCCTGCGCTTTCACGACGCGCACCCGCTCCCGGTTGAGAGGCAGAGGGTAGGCCTCGATCTCCTTGTCCTCCTTCAGGAGATCCTCGCGCGTGGTCGGCGTCTGGTAGGTGATCGGCGTCGGCTTCCCGGACAGCAGCAGGTCGCGCATCTCGGCGGCGCGATCGGTGACGATGGCGACCATGAGATTGCGCGCGGTCAGGTGGCGCTTCACGGCGGCGTTGACCTCCGCCAGCGTCAGGCGTGGCAGCTCGGCCTGAATACGGTCGATGAAGAAGTCGGTGCCGTAGAACTTCGAGTCCAGCAGGTAGCCGAGCCGCCGGCTCAGGCTCTGGGTCCAGAGACGCGAGTAGTTCAGGAGATAGGCGCGCGTCTGCTCGAACTCGTCAGCCGTGAGGCCGGCGTCGATCAGGCGCTGCAGCTCGCGCGTCGCCTGGCGCAGGGCGAACAGCGCATTGTCGCGCGCCACCGGGCGGATCCAGAGGCTGAAGTGCTGCAGGTGGCGCGGCACGTTCGGCATGGGGAAAGTGCTCCCCCCGTCCTGCACGAAGTTCTCGATATAGGAGTAGTCACCGTAGTTCAAGCCGCGGTCGCCACGCATCCGGTTCTGCAGACGGCCGTTGAAGGTGCGATGCTCCCCAAGGGCCGAATTCGCCACCATGAGGGCGTAGAAGTCGTGGTCGCTGCGCGTCACGCCGATCGGGCAACCGATCGAGATCGCCGTGGCCGGGGCCGGCTTGTCGATCAGCACCACCTCCATCTGCTCGATGGGGCGTGGACGGGCGGGCGGGAGCCGCTCCTGCTCCCGGATCGACAGCGCCGTGAAGTCCTCCCGCAGGGCGTCGACCAGGCCCGGCTGGTAGCCGCCCGCCAGGCCGATCATCACCTGGTCGCGGGTGTAGTGCGCGCCGTAGAAGGCCTTGACCTCCTCCAGGGTGATCCCCTTGAGCCCCTGCACCGT
>DASTNM010000421.1:0-5625 GCA_035762745.1 Candidatus Polarisedimenticolia bacterium | reverse complement strand
AGGCGGACCCTCGCCCCCTCGGGGACGCGTCCGAGGCGCCCGGCGTCGCCCGTGATGCGGCCGATCGGGTTGACGGGAGAGGCGGCCGCCGGGGCCGGCCCGGTGCTCGCGGGGGTGGGGCCGAAGAAGAGCGCGATGGCGGGGCCCTCAGGCCAGTAGCCGATCTCGCCCACCACCCTCTCGGAGCGGGCCCCCTTCTCGAGCGGCAGCTTCAAGGGCACGTCGAAGTAGACCTCCGATCCCCAGAGCCTCGCCCTTCCTTGAATCGGCATCGCCTCCCAGATCGCGTCGGCGGTCGGTCCGGCGGCGAGGACGGCGTACAGGCGCACGCCGTCCGCCTCGATCCGGATCGCCCTCTCGACCGCCATCACCGGCCCCCTTCGTCCGCCTCAGTAGGTCTCGGCCGGCGGCAGGGCGCGCGCCGGGTCGAGCCAGCGTTTCACGGCGGGGTGCGCCAGGAGCGCCTCCATGTAGGCCGCGGTCTTCGGCGTCGGCCCGGTCGGCACGCGGAACGACGTCAGCCGCACCACCGCCGGGGCGTACATGGCGTCGACCGCTCCGAACGGCCCGAAGAGGAACGGCCCCGCGGCGCTCTTGCGCCCGAGCGCCTCCTCGAGGAGTCCGAGCATCTCGGCCGCGTCGGCCAGCGCCTCGGGCGGCGGCAGCGGCGGCTTGGGCAGGAAGCACAGGTTGAACGACATCCCCTGCCTGAGGCTCGTGAACCCTGAGTGCATCGCCGCCGCCAGCCAGCGCGCCCGCGCCCGCTCGGCCCGGTCGGTCGGCCAGAGCGCCGGGTGCTTCGGGGGCGGGAAGGTCTCCTCGAGGTACTCGATGATCGCCAGCGAATCCGGGATGACGAGCGCTCCGTGGTGCAGCGCCGGGACCCTGCCGGTCGGCGACACCTTGCGGCGCCGGGCGCGATCCTTGTCCTCGCGCAGCGGGATGGTGCGCTCTTCGAACGGCACCTCCTTCGCGACCAGCGCCACGAAGGCGCGCATCGACCAGGAGGAGATGTTCTTTTCGCCGATGTAGAGAACGAGACCGTCGCCCATGGGAGACCTCCGCGTGTGTGCGGTGCGGATGAGCGTTCATTCTACACGACGGAGGCGGCCTTGACGTACAATCCGCGACCATCATGTCCCAGGACGCGGCCCGCCGGCATTCCTTCCTGATCAGCCTCAACTTCGCATCGGTCTATGTCCTGTGGGGATCGACCTACCTGGCGATCCGCTACGGCGTGCAGGATCTGACGCCGGCGCTGATGGCCGGGACGCGCTTCGTGATCGCCGGGGTGATCATGCTCGGCTGGCTCCTGTGGCGGAAGGTGCCTCTGCCGCCGCGGCATCTGCTGGGGCCGATCGCCCTGACCGGGATGCTCCTGCTCTTCGGCGGCAATTACCTCGTCACCTACTCGGAGCTCACCGTGCCGTCGGGGACGGCGGCGGTGATCATCGCCAACCTGCCGTTCTTCATGGCGGGGCTGGAGGCGCTGCGCCGCGACGGCGAGCGGCTCTCCCGCCTGGGGGTGCTGGGGCTCCTGGTCGGCTTCGCCGGCATGCTGCTGCTGATGTGGCCGAAGCTGATGACCCTCGGCACGCGGGGCGTGGGAGGGTTCCGCGGCGAGCTGGCGCTTCTGGGCGCGAACCTCTGCTGGTCGGTCGGCTCGATCTACTCCAAGCACCGGGTCAAGGGGATCGCGCCGCTGATGGCGGTGGCGCTCGAGATGCTGATCGCGGGAGTCACCCTGACGCTGTTCGGTTTTCTCCTGGGGGAGGCCCCGGGCTTCCACATGACGCCGCGCGCCGCCCTGGCGGTCGGCTGGCTCGTCCTGGCCGGCTCGCTCTTCGGATACTCCTCCTACATCTGGCTCCTGAACCACGTCCCTGCCGCCAAGGTCTCGACCTACGCCTACGTCAACCCGGTGATCGCCGTCCTCCTCGGCTGGCTGTTCCTGGGGGAGCCGCTGACGCTGCGCATGCTCCTGGGCACCGCCGTCATCCTCGGGGGCGTCGCCATCGTGAACGCCGCCCGGGTGCGCATCGGCCGCTGACCCCGGGCCCCCCACCGCTTGACAGCGCCGCCCGCGCATGCGAAAGTATGGCGAAACTCATCCCCCCGACTGAGAGATCGTCATGCCTCTCACACGCGCTGCCGCTTCGACCTTCCTGCCTGGAATCGCCCCTTCGCCGGCCGCTCCGAAGAACCGCGCATCGTCGCCGGCCGGCTCGCCGCCGATCGCGCTCGGCAAGGGGGTCGCCTACTTCGACCTGCCGTGCCGGTCGATCCTCAACCGCTGCAACTCGGAACGGATGCCGTTCGAGTGGACCGTCAACCCCTACCGCGGCTGCGAGTTCGGCTGCACCTACTGCTACGCCCGCTACACGCACGAGTACATGGGGTTCGACGACCCGGCCGATTTCGAGCGCCGGATCTTCGTCAAGCGCGACGCGGCCCGGGCCGTCCCGCGCGACCTGAGATCGGTCGCGATCGGGAGCGAGTCGATCGCCATCGGCACCGCGACCGACCCGTACCAGCCGGCCGAGCGCAAGTTCCGCGTGACGCGCGGCATCCTCGAAGAGCTGGCCCGCGGGCGTCGCCTGAAGGTGTCGATCACGACCAAGTCGAGCCTGGTGACGCGCGACCTCGATCTGCTGCAGACGATCGCCGCCCGCAGCCATCTGCGGATCAATCTCTCGGTGACGACGCTCGACCAACGCCTCGCACGGCGTCTCGAGCCGCGCGCGACCTCCCCCGAGAAAAGGTTCCAGGTGATCGAGACGCTTCGGAAGGCCGGCCTCGAGGCGGGGGTCTTCCTGATGCCGGTCCTGCCCGGCCTGACCGACTCGGAGGCGTCGATCGAGGCGGTCGTGCGGCGCGCCGCGCGGGCCCGGGCGGGCTACCTCCTGTCGCAGGTCCTCTTCCTGACCTCGACGACGCGGCGCCATTTCTTCCCCTTCCTGAAGCGGGAGTTTCCCGACCGCTACCGCTCCTACCAGGAGGTGTACGGGTCGGCGATGGAGCACCGTGAGTCGTACCGCCGGCGGATCCACGACCTGGTCGACCGCCTGCGCCGGCGCTACGGGGTGCCGGGGACGATCGTCGAGGAGAGCGCCGCGGCGCATCGCGGCGACGCGGCGGGGGAGGGGAGGTCGGCCGCGCCTCCCCCCAGCCCGGCCGCCCCGCGGGAGGACGGCACCCAGCTCTCGCTCGCGCTCTGACTGGCGATCGCGGTCACCGGCACACGGGCCCGCCGCCTGGCCGTCGCCGAAGCGACTGCGGGATAAATCCCCCGCATCCTCTGGAAAAGGAGCCGGTCCGGCCCCTATATTCCCCCACGACCATTCGATTCGCGGGTTGCGAGGGGCCCCGCGAGGGGGGAAGACCACATGCCACGGCCCGACAGCACTCTGCCGCGCCCCGCCGGGGAGCCGGAGACCGACCCGCGCGACGCCGGGGCGCCCGTCCCCGGGGAGGAGCGCCCGGTTCGGGGAGTGGCGGCCGGAGCGCCGCTCGAGGCAGGCGCCGAGTCGGCCTCGCCACCGGAGCGGCGGCGCCGTTCCGATCTCCTGATCGGGTCGAGCCCGGCGATGGCGCGGGTGACCGAGCTGATCGCCGTCGCGGCGCGCACCGAGATCCCGGTCCTGATCCTGGGGGAGAGCGGCACCGGCAAGGAGCTGGTGGCGCGCGCCGTCCACTACACCGGGACGCGCGCGGCGCGCCCGTTTATCACGGTGAACTGCGGCGCCATCCCGGAGACGCTGATGGAGGACGAGCTGTTCGGGCACGCGCGCGGCGCCTACACCGGCGCCCACGGCGACAAGAAGGGGGTCTTCGAGGAGGCGGAGGGAGGATCGCTCTTCCTTGACGAGATCGGCGACCTGTACCCCTCCTGCCAGGTGAAGCTCCTGCGGGTCCTGCAGGAGCAGGAGGTGCGGCGGCTCGGCGAGACCCGCAGCCGCCGGGTCAACGTGCGGATCATGGCGGCGACCAACCGGGACCTCAAGCGCGAGATGGCGGAGAAGCGTTTCCGCGAGGACCTCTTCCATCGCATCAGTGTCCTGCCGATCGCCCTACCGCCCCTGCGGGAGCGGCGTGACGACGTGCCGCTGCTCGTCGATCACTTCGTGCGCCGGTTCAACCAGGAGCTGGCGCGCTCGATCGAGGGGTTCACGCCGCGCGCCGTCGAGCGGCTCAAGGTCCACCCCTGGCCCGGCAACGTCCGGGAGCTCGAGAATCGCGTCAAGCAGGCGATGGTGATGGCGAAGGAGGACCTGATCGACACCGAGTCGCTGGCGCTCTTCTCCGGGCAGCTTACAGGCGCCGATCTCCCCCCATTCCGCAAGGCGAAGGCGGAATTCGAGAAGAGCTACGTCGTCCAGGCGCTGCGCCTCACGGCCGGGAAGGTGTCGGCCGCCGCCCGTCTCGCCGGCAAGGACCGCAAGGACTTCTACGATCTGATGAAAAAACACGCCATCGATCCGGACGAGTTCCGTCACTAGCCTGTTCATGGCGTAGGCGCTTCCCCTCACTCCCCCGGAATCCCCGCACCCACCCGGGTGAAGACCCGATCCACTTCCGACCCGCACCAAGCCATGCCCGGCGGGCCTTTCACCCCGCCCGGACGCGGCGCGATTCCATGCCGGGAAGATCCCACGTGGGGAAACTCCCACGCCGATCGTGACAACGGCTGCCGAGCTCCCTGCGGGGCTTATTAGCCCCACCCCTCAAAGGACGGCAAACAGGGGACTAAGCGGCAGGCCCCCGGAACACCGCGCCGGGCATGCGGTTCGCAGTAAAGAAGCCGCGGGGAGACCTATATGTCGGACGGCAAGAGGCAAACGGCGCGGGCGCGGGGCGAAGAGCCCAGCGGCATCGAGCCGCTCTCCGCCATCCGCGACCGGGTGCTGCGCTACTTTCATCGCAACTCGGGCGCCATGGATTCGGCGGAGGGGATCGCCCGCTTCTGGGTGCACCAGGATCGGAGCGTCGTCGAGCGCTGCCTCGAGGGTCTCCTCACGGAGGGGTTGCTCGATCGGCGCACCATCGCCGGCACCGACTTCTACTCGCTGTGCAAGGGGACGTCGCCGACGACGCCTGCCCCCACCGCACCCGCCGGTGGGCAGGCCGCGGCGGTCCCCGCCGCGCCTTCCGCCGCCGTGGCGCGGGGGTCCGAGACAGGCTGCCGGATCCTGGTCATCGACGACGAGACGTCGGTGCGCCGCTTCCTGGTCGCCGCCCTGGCCCAGGCCGGGCATAGCGTCCTCGAGGCGGAGGACGGCGAGCTCGGCCTGGAGATCTTCCGCGCCGATCCGTGCGACCTGGTCGTCACCGACGTGATGATGCCGGGAATGTCGGGGATGGAGGTGCTGCGGGCGATCAAGGAGCACAGCCCCACGACCGAGGTGATCGTCCTGACCGCCCACGCCAGCCTCGAGACGGCTGTGCGGGCCCTGCGCCACGGCGCCTACGACCTGATCACCAAGCCGGTCCCCGATCTGGAGTCGCTCTACCGCGTCGTCTCGCGGGCCCTCGAGCGTCGCCGCCTGTCGGTCGACAACCGCCTGCTGGTCGACAACCTCCAGTCCCGCAACGTCGAGCTGAAGCAGACGGTGGCGCGTCTGGCGG
>DASTNM010000420.1:0-8965 GCA_035762745.1 Candidatus Polarisedimenticolia bacterium | reverse complement strand
GATGCCGAAGGCGGGCCAAAGGTTGCAGGGGATCCCCTTCGCTCACGATCAGGTCGGCCTGCAGCCCCGGTCTCAGGCTGCCGATCCGGTCGGCGACGCCGAGGATCTCGGCCGGGTTGATCGTGATCGCCTTGATCGCCTGATCCCACGGCAGGCCGTAGGCGACCGCCAGGGCCGCTTCGTACGGCAACATCCGGCCGTTCAGAGTCTCGCCCATCTGGATGGCGATTTTGACCCCGGCCCGGTTGAGGCGGGCGGCGTTGTCGTAGAGGGCGCCGGCCGTCTCGATCCGCTCCGGCTGGGTCGTGATCGGGCCGACCACGACGGGGATGTTCCTGGCAGCGAGAAGGTCCGCCACCTTATAGGCTTCCGTCCCATGGCTCAGGATCAACTTGAGGTTGAACTCCGAGGCCAGCCGCACCGCGGTCATGATGTCGTCGACCCGGTGCGCGCGGACCAGGACCGGCATCTCGCCGCGCAGGGCCGGCAGGAGCGCCTCCATCTTGAGATCACGATCGGGCGGGGTCGGCCTCTCGGGCGCCTTGCCACTCCTGGCATCCTTGCCGGCCGGGCGGGGCTGACCGAACTCCTTCAGGCGGCGCTCGTAGTCGACCCATTTCGCCTGGTAGTCCCTGGCCTTGGTGAACGCTCCGCGCACCAGGGCGGCGATCCCCATGCGCGTCTCGGGTGACTCGTGGCGCGGTCCGTAGCGGGCCTTGGGGGGCTCGCCGAGGTTGGCCACGAGCGCCGCCCCGGCCTTGACGAGGACCTCGTCGGGGCTGCCGCCTTCGAGGCGGACGACGTCGCCGCGGCCGGCCAGGACATTCCCCTCGCCGGGGGAGGCGAAGGCGGCGGTGACCCCGTGCAGGCGGGTGACCGGGATGATCTCGCTCTCGGTGTAGTAGGCGTCCAGGGCGCGCAGGTCGGGAGTGATCGGGTCGGTCGCCTCGTCGTCGTCGCGCATCGCATCCACCTGGTCGATCTCCGCCAGACCCAGGCTGGTGTGAGACTCGATGAAGCCGGGGAAGACCCAGGCGCCGCGCGCGTCGATGACCGTGGCGCGCTCGGGCGGCCGCACGCCGGCCCCCACTTCCTTGATGACCCCTTTCTCGACGACCAGCGTGCCGTTGTCGATCGGCGGTCCGGTCATGGTGAACAGGCGGCCCCCGACGACGGCGTAGAGGCCGTCCGGATTGACCGGCGCCGTGGCCGGCACCAGCTCGGAGGGGGGTGGGGCCGAAGGACCCCTGGGAAGGGGCGGGGGAGGTGGCAGGCCGGCGGGGGTGGGGATGGCGCCGCGCTCATAGACCACCTGGCCGTCGATCAGCGTCTTCTCGACGAGCGTGTAAGCGTCGAGCGGATGCCGGGTGAAGATGGCGATATCGGCGTCCTTGCCGACCTCCAGGGAGCCGATGCGGTCACCCACGCCGAGGGCCGTGGCGGCGTTCAGGGTGATCGCCTTCAGGGCGTCCTCCTCGGCCAGCCCGTAGCGCGCCGCCACCGCCGCCTCGGTGTAGAGGCGCTGCACCAGATTCCCGGAGTCGGAGTGGATGCTGACCCGCACGCCGGCGCGCGCCAACAGCGCGGCGTTGTGCGGAATGCCGTCCCAGGCCTCGACCTTGTAGCCCCACCACTGGGCGAAGGTGGCGACGGCGATGTCACGGCGCGCCAGCTCGGGGGCGATCTTGTACGCCTCGAGACCGTGCTGGAACGAGGCGACCTTGAAGCCGTACTCGTCGGCGATCTTCAGGAACATCAGGATCTCGTCCTTGCGGTAGGAGTGGACGTGCACCAGCACCTTGCCGTCCAGCACATCCGACAGGACGTCGAGCGCCAGGTCGCGATCGGGCGGGGCGGCGCGCTCCTTCTCCTTCGAGTCGCGCCAGGCCTGCCATTTGGCGCGGTAGTTGCGCGCCCGGTTGAAGGCGTCGCGGAAGAGCGCCATGTTCCCCATGCGGGTCGAGGGAGCCTTGTGCCGTTCGCCGTAGACCCTCTTCGGATTCTCGCCCAGGGCCATCTTGATGGAGCGCGGCGCTCCCGCGAAGATCATGCGCCCGACGTCGGCGTTCGGGCGCAGCTTGAGCGTCACCCCCTCGCCGCCGATCAGGTTGCCGCTTCCGGGGATCACCTGCACGGTCGTCACACCGCCGGCCCGGGCCAGGGCGAACTCGGGATCCTCGGCCCACAGGGAGTCGGCGGCGCGCAACCCCGGCGTGACCGGGTCGGTCATCTCGTTCCCGTCGTCGTTCGCCGGCACTTCGGGCCAGGGGTAGACCCCCATGTGCGAGTGGGTGTCGACGATCCCGGGCAGGACGTAGCGCCCCGTGGCGTCGATGACGCGCGCCCCGGGGGGGCTCCCGAGATCCCGCCCGATAGCGGCGATGCGTCCGTCCCGGATCAGAAGATCTCCCTTCTCGATCGTCCCCTTCGTGACCGTGAGCAAGGTGCCGCCCTTGATCAGGATCGTCTCGGAGGCGGCGGCCGGGGCCGGAAGTGGCGAGAGGGCGCCCAGCGCCGCGGCGGCGAGGAGAGCGCGGAACGGTCTCAGCAGCATCGTCGTCTGCCTCCAGGAAGAACGGACCCCGCACGAGGGCACCCGGCCGGTTGTGTCGAAACGGGCGCGATTGTAGCATCGGCCCCCCGGGTCGGAGAAAATCCTTGACAGACGACCGAGCAGATCGGCGATGATGCGGCGTTTCGCACCCCCCGGAGTGATCCTATGACCCTCGACGAAACCCGCGACCTGGGGCTGGAACCCGATCGGAGCAGCCGGCACAGCGTCGGCATCCATGCCTCGCCGGCCGAGGTCTACCTGGCGCTCACCGATCCCAAGGAGCTGTCGCGCTGGTTCGTCTCCGAAGCGAGCATCGATCTGCGCCCTGGGGGCTCCTACCGCTGGGTCTTCGGCGAGGCGACCGGATCGTCGGGATCCGACGCCGGCGTGGGCTCCGGCGTCTTCGTCGCCCTGAGGCCCCAGGAGTCCTTGAACCTCCGCGCCCTGGTGCAGGACACGGAGACCGACCTCGAGTTCCGCCTCGACCCCTGGCGCGACGGCACCGTGCTGACCGTGACCCACTCCGGCTTCCCGGGCGAGGAGGACTGGGACGACATCTTCCGCTCGATCGACCAGGGCTGGGAGTCGGAGATCCAGGTCCTGAAGATCTACCTCGAGCGGGCGCGCGGCATGGTGCGCCGGTCGATCTTCCACGAGGCCCGCCTCGAGACGCGCGCCGAGGAGATCTTCGAGCGCTTCGCCAGCGCCTCGGGCCTGTCGTCGTGGCTGGCCGAGCGCGCCGGCGCCGAGGCCACGCTCGGCGGCGACCTGCGGCTGGAGTGGAACGGCCGCGCGGCGATCAAGGGGCACTATGTCGTCTGGGATCCCGACCGCTTCCTCGTCATGACCTGGGAGGAGCCGCATCCCTCCTGCGTCCGGGTCTGGCTGGAGGAGAGCGAGGATGGCCTGGCCACCGACCTGAGCCTGGAGCACCGCCTGTTCGCCCCCGACCCGCGCGGCTTCGCGCCGTTCGACTGGGACGGGGCCCTGGCGCGCCTGGCCGCCGCGGTCAGGAGCGCGCCTTCGGCCTAGAGAGACCGACGGGCACCACCCCCCCCGTGCGCAACAGAAGGATCTCCCCCCTCACCGGCCCTTCCGGGAAGGCGCGGCGCAACGCTTCGAGGTAGACCTCCATCTGCGGCCGGTAGCGCTCCGCAATCGTCGCCGGGTCGTTCTCGACGAGATCGGTCTTGTAGTCGGCGACCACGACGGTGCCGTCCGGATCGCGGTAGAGGAGATCGCAGGCGCCCATCCAGGTGGCGCCGGCCCCGTCCCGATAGAGGATCGGGACCTCGCGTCCGAGGATCTCGATCGCGGCGAGCCGTGCCGGCAGGGGCGAGGCGAGAAACTCATCGAGGATGGTGTCGAGGGCCGCGAGCAGCCGCCGGGAGAAGCCGGCCTTTGTCGGGGCCCGAGCCCCGACCTCGTCGACGACACGGCGCGCCTCGAGGCGCGCCAGATCGCGCAGCCGGCCGGCGTCATTGAAGTCCCAGGTCTCGAGAGCGGCGTGCACGATCGTTCCCGCGGCGCGCGCCGCGTCTCGTCCCGGCGGCGCCTCCCTCCCGCCCGCTCCGAACCGACGCGGCCGCGGAGATCCGGTCTCCTCGTCGCTCGCCGCCAGGCGGGCGTCCCCCGCCCCCGCCGGCCAGCGCAATGGCGGGACCGCCGAGGCCCTCGCCGAGGCCGAGACCGTCTCGAAGGTCGCCGCCGCCCGACTCCAAAGCAGGCTCTGGGGGCTCGGTGCGCCGCCCGGCCGGGCCCTGGGGGGGGTGATCACCTGGTGCGGCAGCCGATGCGGTCCGATCGGCCCCGGCGCCGGGAACCCCTCCGCGACTTCGTAGCCGAGCGCCGAGAGGGCGTCCCGCCAGGGGGCCCGCCTTCCGGGATTGCTGTTGATCAGGATCAGCCGTTCCCTGGCGCGCGTGCAGGCGACATAAAAGACCCGCTTCTCCTCGGCCGACTCGTGGCGGCGGGCCGACTCACGGTGCAAGACCCAGGCGAGGTTGGTGACGCCGCCGGCGAGTCGGACCGCGAGGCGGCCGCCGTCGTGGCGCACCCAGGCGGCGTCCGCCCCCTCGGCGCCGGCACGATTCGACTCACGCCCCAGGTCGGGGAGCAGGACGACGCGGTACTCCAGTCCCTTGGCCTTGTGCACCGAGAGGAGCCGCACCGCGTCCACCGTCTCGTCGGCCAGCGGGCTCTCTCCTTCGACCCTCTCGCCGGCGAACTCCTCCTCGAGGGCGACGAGCGTCCGCTCGAGCGACAGCCCCTGCCGGGCGTGGGCCGCCGCGCGCGACACCAGCTTGCGCAGGTTCAGGAGCCGCTGCGCCCCGTCGAACGCCGCGGCATGAATCAGAGAGAGGGGCGTGTCGGCCAGCGCCGAGCGGATCGCCTCGTCGGGGGACCGGCCGGCGAGGCGCTTTCGGAAGGTGTCGAGGAGAGCGAAGGCGCGCCGCACGTTCGGGAAAGGATCCGGCGCCCCCGGCGCGCCGCCTCCGGCGGTGTGGTCGTCGAGACCGCCGTCGCCGCGATCCAGCCGCCCGCCCCCGGCGACGAAGCGGGCCAGCTCGGCGTCCGTGGCCGCCCCCAGGGGCGACCGCATCACCGCCAGGACCGAGGCGCCGTCGTTCGGGTTGGCCGCCGCCCGCAGGAAGGCGATCAGGTCGCCGACCTCGGGGCGCTCGTAGAAATCCTTCCCTCCTTCGACGATGAACGGAATGCCGGCGCGCCGCAGCGCCCGGGCGTAGATGCCGGCGTTGGTCAGGGCCCGCAGCAGGATACCGATCTCGCGGTGGCGCAGCCCCCCGCCCGGTCCGTCGCCCGCGGCGACGCTTCCGGCGATGAAGCCCGCCACCGCCTCCGCCTCGGCGCGGCGGCGATCGGCGGCGCCGCCATCCGCCCGCACCGACCAGATCGCCACACCGCTCACACCGTCCGCCGCCGCGCCCCGCGCCGCGGCGATCGGCTCGTACGGCGGCTCGTAGATCGGCCCCCCGGGGGAGGCGCCGCCGATCCAGGCGCCGAAGAGTGTGTTGATCGGTTCGATCACCTCCGCGGGGCTCCTGAACGAGCTGCTCAGGACGAGACTCTCTCCGCCGCAGGCCAGGACCCGCTCGACGGCCCGCCGGTAGGCCTCGATGTCGGCCCCCCGGAAGCGGTAGATCGACTGCTTCGGGTCGCCGACGATGAACAGGCGACCCGCCTCGAGGCGGGCGGCGTAAGCCTCCGCCGCCGATGCGCCCGGCTCCTCGGCGATGAAGAAGAGGATCTCGTACTGCAGCGGATCGGTATCCTGGAACTCGTCGACCAGGAGAGTGCGATAGCGCTCCCGGAGGGCGCGACGCACCTCGGGGTGGCGCGTCAGGAGATCCCCCGCCAGCCGTAGGAGGCCATCGAACGAGACGTAACCGGCGCTCAGGAGCCGCTCGCGGCAGCGCGCCGCCAGCGGGCGGGCCGCCTCGACGATCGCGGCGATGGTCTCCTCGTCGACACGAGCCAACTGCTTCACCAGGTCCTGTGCCCGACGGGCCGTCTCCTCGACCTCGTCCGGGTCGACGCCGGCGAGCCCCTTCCCGGGGGAAGGGAGGCTCTTCTTGATGTAATCCTCGAGCCGCAGCCCGGCCTCGGCGTCCGACATCGCCCGTGGTCCGGCCGCCAGGCAGGCTCCGAGGAGGGCGCGCGAAGACTCGAGGAAGAGCCGCATGTTCGGGTTCATGCCGGTCTCCTGCCGCAGCAGTCGCGTGATCGTCTCGAGAAGCGTCCGGATCGTCGGGCCGAACAGATCGTCCACGGTGCCCGGCCCATCGTGCGAGCCGCCGCTCACCGCCTCCCGGGGAAGGCTGAACGAGGCGAGCGCCCGACCGATCTCCCGCACCGCCGCGAGGGCCCCGTGAAGCGCCAGGGCGCGGCGCCAGACGGCGGCGCGCCGGGCCCCCCGGCCCAGCTCCGCCTCGAGAAAGCGTCCCCACTCCTCGTCGAAGAGTCTTGCGAAGGCCGGCCCCTCGTCGACGACGAAGCCGGGGTCGACTCCGGCAGGGACCGGGTGGCGCCTGAGGATCTCGGCGCAGAAGGAGTGGATCGTCGACACCGAGGCCGCGTCCAGCCGGTTCAGCGCCTGGAGGGCGCGCGACGCGATCTCCGGCTGGGTCCGCCCGCCCCCCTCGAGGAGCCAGTCGTAGGCGCGGCGCGCCTCGGAGTCGGCCCCCGGATCGTCCGCCGCGGCCCGCCCGCTCGCCAGCCGATGGATCTGATCGAGCCCGACCGCCAGGCGCCGGCGCAGCTCCGCGGCCGCCTTCTCGGTGAAGGTGATGGCCGCGATCGACTCGATCGGATAGCCGGCTCCGCAGACGAGATTGAGCGCCCTCTCGATCAAGAGCGCCGTCTTCCCCGTGCCGGCCCCCGCCGTGACGACGAGGTTGCGATCGAACCGGGTGGCGGCGATGCGGCGGTCGCGGTCGTCGGGCAGGGGAGGAGATCCGGAACCGGGGCGGCTCATCGCCCCTCCCTCGGCCGGCCCGCCGGACGCCTGCCACGGGCCTCCTCCGGCCCCGCATCCGGAATGCGCCGGCCGCGCACCTCGGCCAGCGTCGGCGCCCGGGTGCTCTTGCGCCGCAGCCGGGCATAGTCACCGCCGCCCGGGGCCGCGGCGAGGCGCTCGAGCGTGGCGGCATGGCCGCGCCGGCAGGCCCGCGTGTAAGGACAGTAGCCGCAGACGCGGCTCTCTTCGTTGAGCGGGTAGAAGCCCGTGGCCGCGAGGTCGAGCAGCACGGTGAGAGTCTCGCCGAAGCCCTCACGATGACGCGCGAACTTCTCCGCGTCGACCTCGAAGCGCGACTCCTCGGGGTCGACGGCGGGGCCGACCCCCAGCACCTCGGCGCGCACGCGGGCCCCCGCCGCCCCCCACTCCGGCAGGCCGGCCTCGGCCAGCAGGATGTAGAGCGGCATCTGCAGTCGCGAGCCCTTCAGGATGTCGGCCAGGTCGACCATCTCCCGGAGCCTCCTGGACGACTTGTAGTCGGAGACGACGAGGTCGCCCGCCGCCAGGCGGACGACACGGTCGAAACGCCCGGCGAGCGACAGCGGTCTGCCGGCGGCGCCGAGCGGCAACGACGCCGAGGCCTCCTTCTCGAGACCGACCAGGCGCGCTCCGTCCCGGACCAGGCGCGCCACGTCCTCGGCCAGGAAACGGCGCAGCGCCTCGATCCAGTGCGCCGACGTCGCCTCGAACAGGAGGGGATAGCGCGGCCGCATTCGCGCCGCGAGCCGGCCGGTCTTCTCCCCCCAGATTCGCGCCACGCTCACCTGCGCCGCGCGCACCGCCCCCTCCGGATCGATCCCGTCCCCGCGCAGGTGCCCGGCCGCCTGGAGGCCTTCGTAGACCTCCTGAAGCACGGCGTGCACGACGCGCCCCAGGTCGAGAGGATCGATCTCGTACCCCTCGGCCGGCTCCTGAAGCTCCTCCACTCTCAGCAGGTGCCGGAAGAAGTAGTGCTGCGGGCAGGCGCCCAGAGCCTCGAGGCGGGAGGGGGACCAGGGGCCGGAGGGAGGGATGCTCTCCCCGATGAAGGCGTCGTAACGCAGGTCGGGTCCGGTGGGAGCGTCGTCCTCCTCGATGACCCGGAGGTTCGAGAGCCCGGCGCGCAGACGCTCCTCCCTCTCCTCTCCGCCCGCGGGCGGCGGGGCCGGCAGGCTCTCCAGGAACAGCCGGGGGGAGCGCAGCTCCAGGGCGATGTTGACCCGGGCCTCCGCGGGAGGAAGCAGCCCCAGGCGCCGCGCCGCGTCGCTCCCCGCCTCGGCGGGATGGGTCTTGACGCGCAAGGCGGCCTTCTCGGCCGCTCCCAGGCTGGCCGCTCCGAGGGCCAGCCGGGAGACCTCGCGCAGGGCGAGGCTCGGCACCTTCGCCCTGCCGTCCTCGTCCGCGCGCTGCCAGGAGAGCGTGAGCCGCCGCCGCGCGCTGCCGAGGAGGAGCGCCAGCAGCAGATGCTCCTCCTCGATCGCCTCCGACTTGATCGGCAGCGGGACCGACAGGTGATTGCGCAGTCGGCGCCGATCCGCGTCGGGGAGGAAAGGATCCTCGCGCGGCCGGCGCGGGATGAGGTCGGCGTTGCAGCCGATCAGGAACAGCGCCTCGCAGGCAAGGCCGCGGGCCTGCATGGCGTCGAGGATCCTCACGCCGCCGTTGTCGCCGGGCGGCGCGATCGGCACCGACCCCGCGGCGAGCGCCCTCTCGAAAAAGGCGACCGCGCCGGCGTGGTCGAACGGCGCGCCGGTGAGCTCGAGGTCCCGCAGCGCGTCGAGGGCATCCGCGACGGCGGCCTCGCCGGGTTCCAGGACCTCGTCGTCGCGTCCGTCCAGCGCCAATCCGAGCAGCGCGCCGGTGAGAGCGCGCAGGGCCTCCGAGAAGACCCTCCA
>DASTNM010000419.1:0-2961 GCA_035762745.1 Candidatus Polarisedimenticolia bacterium | reverse complement strand
GCTGCCGTCGTACGATGCCTACCGCGAGATCTCCTCCTGCTCGAACTGCGTCGACTTCCAGGCGCGGCGCGCCGGCATCCGTTTCCGGCGCGGACCGACCGCCAAGGCGGAGTTCGTGCACACCCTGAACGGCTCCGGCCTCGCCGTCGGCCGCACCCTCGTCGCCATCCTCGAGAACGGACAGCGCGAGGACGGCAGCGTCGTCATCCCCGAGGCCCTCCGCCCCTACTTCGGCGCCGACGCCATCCCCCCGACCGCGACGGCCTGATGGCCCGTCGCTCCGCGCTCCTGTTCTTGATCCTCAGTCTCGGCGCGGCCGCGGTCACACCCGCCGCCGGGGCGGAGACCGGCGACGGCGGAGCGACCGGGGCGCCCGACCAGGAGACCCCGGCGCCAAGCAAGAGCTTCGCCGAGGCGTTCGGCACCTTTCTCGCCGACGGGCATTACCTCGTGTCATTCCCGTCGCGGGCGACCGCCAGGGGGATCGGCCTGTCGGCCGTCTTCGTCGTGGGCACCGGCCTCCTGATCCATCGCGACGACCAGATCCGCGGCGAAGCCCGGGAGGCCTCGGGGCCGAACGCTCAGCGGATCAGCCGGCGGCTGAGCGTCCTCGGCAGCGAGCCGATCGAGGCGGCGGGGTTGGGGATCTTCTATGCGGCGGCCCGGGGGGCGAAGAGCGTCCGTGCCGTCTCGACCGCCTCGACGGCGTTCGAGGCCTATCTCTGGTCGTCGCTCCTCACGAGCGCCGCCAAGAGGGCGTTCGGACGGACGCGTCCCTCCGGCGAGGCCGACGCCCACGGTTTCTTCGACGGCGGCAGCATCTTCCCGTCCGGACACACGTCGCGCTCCTTCGCCATCGCGGCGGTCCTCTCGAAGAGCTATGGTCGCAAGGCGGCGTTCATCGCCTATCCGCTCGCCGCGCTGATCGGGATCTCCACCATCGAGCGGGACGTCCATTGGGCCTCCGACGTCTTCGCCGGAGCCGGGCTGGGGCTGGCGGTCGGGCATGGGATCGCCTCGCGCCATGCGCTCGGGGAGGATGCGAGTCCGGACCTCGGGCCGCGGCTCGCCTGGCGCCTCGCGCCCGCGCCGGGCGGCGCCGCGCTGACCCTCAGCTACTGACCGGCCCGGAAGCCCGACCCTGCTCGAGCAGATCCTCGGCCTGCGACACCTGCTCCACCGCTCCCGAGACCAGGATCGTGTCGGCCTCCTGCAGGACGAACCAGGCCTCGGGGGAGTGGACCGTGGCCCCGTCGCGCACCACCGCCAGGACGAGCGCCCCGGTCGACTCGCGGATGCCGGCGTCGCGCAGGCTCCGGCCGATCAGGGGCGAGCCGGGCGGGATCTCGAGGAACTCGACGCGCAGCGTGTCGAGGGTGCGGCGCACGTCACCGAGCGGCAGGGGCGCGAAATCCTCGCGCCGGAAGACCTCGTAGCGGCCGCTCCGGAGGCGGCCGATCTGCCGCTCGATCGCCTGCTTCGAGACGTTGAACCGCCGCAGGATGCGCGCCAGGATCTCCACGCCGACCTCGAAGGTCTCGTGGATCACCTCGTCCGCGCCGTCGTGGTAGAGGTCGACGTCCTCGGCCCCCCGGCGGCCGCGCACCAGGATGTAGACCCCGGCGTTCATCCGGCGCGCCCGCTTGACGATCGAGCGGGCCATCACCTGGTCGGGGAGGGTAATGACGAGGATGCGGGCCCGATCGACGCCGGCCCGGCGCAGGAGCTCGTCGCTGTTGGCGTCGCCGTAACGGATCGGATGGCCGCGGCGCCGCGCCTCCCGCACCAGGGTCGGATCGATCTCCAGGGCCGTGAAGGGGACCTTGTTCGACATCAGCACGTCGCCCAGCGTCCGCCCCACGGTGCCGTAGCCGAGGATGACGATGTGCCCCGACAGCGGCTCTTCCGTCCCGGCGGCCTCGACCCGGTCCGACTCGGTGAGGCGGTCCCACCCCGGAAGCCAGCCGCCGCTGGCGCGTGCCGCCGCCGAGGCGAGCCACGGGCTGATCCGGGTCAGGAGCGGCGCCAGGCTCATCGACATGATCGAGGCGGCGATGGCGACCTGGTAGTCCGACTCGCTGATCAGCCCCGATCGCGCCCCCATCGAGGCGATCAGGAACGAGAACTCCCCGACCTGCGCCAGGTTGATCCCGACCTGCAGGGCGATCGGCGGCGGGTAGCCGAACCAGCCGACCGCCGCGGCGGTGATGGCCGTCTTGCCGACCACGATGATCCAGAGCACGACCAGGATCGCCGGCCAGGCGGCCACGACATAGGCCGGGTCGAGCAGCATCCCCATGGCGACGAAGAAGACGCCGGAGAAGACGTCGCGGAACGGGATCAGGTCGGCGGTCATCTGGTGGGCGTACTCGCTGCCGCCGAGAATCAGCCCGGCCAGGAATGCCCCGAGTGCGTATGAGACGCCGAGGGCGTGGCTCAGCCAGGCCATCCCGAGGCAGATCGACAGGGTGACCAGCAGGAACAGCTCCTGGCTCCGCCCCGAGGCGATCAGGTGCAGGAAGCGCGGCATCAGGTAGCGGCTGAGCACGAAGGTGATCGCCAGGAGCAGCGCGGCGCGCGCCACGGCCACAGCCAGCTCGAGCGCCACGCGGCCGGGCGAGCCGCCGGCGATCGGCAGCAGGATCATCATCGGGACCACGCTCAGGTCCTGCAGGATCAGGATGCCGACCGACAGACGCCCGGGAAGCGTGTCGAGGAGCCCCTGCTGCATCAGGCTCTTGAGCACCACGGCGGTGCTGCTCAGCGCCACGATGCAGCCGAGGAAGAGGGAGGTGCGCGCCGGCCAGCCGAACAGCAGCCCCGCGCCGACGGCGAACAGCACCGTCAGCAGGATCTGCAGCCCCCCGCCCCCCAGCGCCACTTTCTTGATGCGCAGGAAGTAGCGCGTGTCGAACTCGAGGCCGAGCGTGAACATCAGCAGCATGACGCCGATCTCGGCCA
>DASTNM010000418.1:0-7124 GCA_035762745.1 Candidatus Polarisedimenticolia bacterium | reverse complement strand
GTGCGGCCCGAGGTCAGGGAGCAGATCGAGAGTCTCGGCGCCAAGTACGTCGGCATCGAGCTGAAAGAGAGCGCCTCGGCCGGCGGCGGCTATGCGCGCGAGCTCTCCGCGGAGGACAGGGCCCGGCAGGCGGAGCTGCTCGCCGAGCAGTGCGCCGCCGCGGACGTGGTCGTCACGACCGCCCTCATCGGCGGGGTTCTCGCGCCGAGGCTCGTCACGGCGGCCATGGTCAGACGAATGCGGCCCGGGTCGATCATCGCCGACCTGGGGGCGGACGGCGGCGGCAACTGCGAGCTGTCGAAGCCCGGGACGACCGTGGTCGAGAACGGCGTCCGGATCATCGCGCCGCTGAACCTGCCGGCCAGCATGCCGACGCACGCCAGCCTGCTCTTCTCACGCAACTTGATGGCCTTCATCCAGACCTTTACCAAGGACAAGACCTTCAAGATCGACCTGGCCGACGATATCCAGAAGGCTTCGATCATCACCTACGAGGGCGACATCCTGCACGCGAAGACGAAAGAGGCCCTGCAGAAGTCCCGCGAGACCGGGGTCCGCGGCTAGCGGACGGTTCCCGGACCCTCCGCCGAGCCCAGCTCATAAGGAGACGCATCAGTGCTCAGCTCCGCGGCCGAGGCCGCCCACCAGACGGGGGGCTCCGCGCCCCTCGATTACTGGTCGATGCTGTTCGTGTTCATGCTGGCGACCTTCATCGGCGTCGGCGTCATCCGGCGCGTGTCGCGCCTCCTGCACACGCCGCTCATGTCGCTGACCAACGCCATCTCCGCCATCGCCGTGGTGGGGTCGATCATCGTCACGGGCTCCGACCACCCGCGGCCGATCCGCATCCTCGGGGCCATCGCCCTGTTCGCCTCCATGACGAACATCGTGAGCGGTTTTCTCATCACCGACCGCATGCTCAAGATGTTCAAGGGCGGGGGGGCGAAGCGTTGATCAACGCGCTCACCCAGCTCTCGTACGTGGTGGCGACGGCGCTCTTCGTCCTCGCCCTCCATTGGCTGAACGACCCCAAGACCGCCCGCCGCGGCGTCTATGCCGGCGTCGCCGCGATGCTGATCGCCGTGCTCGCCACCTGGGCGCAGCCGGCGATCATCGTGCACCATGGCCTCATCGTCGTGGCGATCGCCCTCGGATTTCTCGTGGGCTGGCCGCTGTCGCGGGTTCCGCTGACGGCGGTGCCGCAGCGGACGGCGCTGTCGCATTCCTTCGGCGGGCTCGCCGCGGGCCTGGTCGGCACGGCGGAGTACTTCCTCTGGCTGGGCGAGGCGCACGCGAACCTGACGCCGTTCCGGATGACCGCCATCATCGCCGAGATCATCCTCGGCTACCTGACGTTCACCGGCAGCCTGATGGCGGCGGGGAAGCTGCAGGAGGTCAAGTGGATCCCCCAGCGCCCCGTGACCTTTCCGCTGCAGAACTTCGTCACCATCGGCCTGCTTCTGACCGCCGTGGTCCTCGGCGTGTCGCTGGTCCTGCACCCGGCGGAGGCCTGGTCGGCGAACGTCTTCATGGCGATCACCGGCCTGGCGCTGATCTTCGGCGTGCTGCTCGTGCTGCCGATCGGCGGCGCGGACATGCCGACGGTCATCTCGATCCTGAACTCCTACGCCGGGCTGTCCGCCGTGGCGATGGGGTTCGTGCTCGACAACAAGCTGCTGATCACCGCCGGCGCGCTGGACGGGTCGAGCGGTCTCATCCTGTCGATCATCATGTGCAAGGCGATGAACCGCTCCTTCGTGAACGTTCTGTTCGGCGCCTTCGGCAAGGTCGAGGCGCGCGCCGCCGAGGGCGGGCAGAAGGTCTACAAGTCGGAGACCGTCGAGGGGGCGGGGCAGCTCCTGGAGCAGGCCGGCCTCGTCGTGATCGTTCCCGGCTACGGCATGGCGGTCGCGCAGGCCCAGCACAAGGTGCGCGAGCTTTACGACCAGCTGAAGAAGCGCGGGGTCACGGTGAGGTTCGCCATCCACCCGGTGGCGGGTCGGATGCCCGGGCACATGAACGTCCTGCTCGCCGAGGCCGATATCCCCTACACCGATCTCGTCGAGATGGACGAGATCAACCCCGACATGCCGCAATGCGACATCGCCATCGTGTTGGGCGCCAACGACGTCGTGAACCCGGCGGCCCGCTACGACAAGAGCAGCCCGATCTACGGCATGCCGATCATCGACGCCGACAAGGCGCGCACCGTCCTCGCCGTCAAGCGCAGCAAGAACCCGGGGTTCGCCGGGATCGACAACGAGCTGTATTACGCCGAGAAGACCTGGATGCTCTTCGGGGACGCCAAGGCCGTCGTCGGCGACCTGGTCAAGCAGCTCTCGGGCGGCACCGGTCTGTGATACGGATCCGGTAGGCCTCGCACCGGCATGCCGCCTCGCGCTCTCCTCAGCTGTGAAGGTGTCGGCAAGTCGTTCGGCGCGCGCCCCCTGTTCGAGGGGCTGACGTTCGTCCTGCACGAAGGGGATCACGTCGGGCTCGTCGGACCGAACGGCGCGGGCAAGTCGACTCTCCTGAAACTCCTCGCCGGTCTCGACACCCCGGACACCGGGACATGCAGTCGCCGGAAGGGGCTGCGGGTCGGCTTTGTCCCGCAGAGCCCGATCTTCGCGCCGGGAGCGTCGGCGGAGGAGATCGTGGGCGAAGCGCTCGCCGGGGATGGACGACTCGACGAGGACGAGCGCCACCAGCGCGTTCAGCGGGCGCTGGGCCAGGCGGGGTTCACCGACCCCGGGGTGCGCACCGCTGTTCTCTCGGGCGGCTGGCGCGCCCGCCTGGCGATCGCCCGGGAGCTGGCGCGGAAGCCGGACATCCTCCTTCTGGACGAGCCGACGAACCACCTCGACATCGATTCGATCCTCTGGCTGGAGTCCCTGCTGCTCGACGACGCCGGCGCGTTCGTCGTGGTCAGTCACGACCGGTACTTTCTCGACAACGTCGCCCGCCGCGTGCTCGAGATCAGCCGCCTCTATGCCGCGGGGCTGTTCCAGATGAGCGGCTCGTACGCCGATTTTCTCGAGGCGCGGGACGAGGCGCTGCGCAACCAGGCGGCCTACCAGGAGACGCTGGCCGGCCTGGTCCGCCGCGAGGTCGCCTGGCTGCGCCGCGGGGCGAAGGCGCGGACGTCGAAGTCGAAGGCGCGCATCAAGTCGGCGGAGAGCAGCATCGAGCGGCTCGATGAGAGTCGCGCCCGGAGCGTGGTGCGGACGGCCGGGATCGACTTCACGGCGTCCGGACGGAGAACGAAGCGGCTGTGGGCCTGCGAAGGGCTGCGGAAGGCGTTCGGCGACAGGCCGATCGTCGAGGGTCTCGATCTGCTGCTGGCGCCCGGCACGCGCCTGGGTGTCGTCGGCCCCAACGGCTCCGGCAAGACGACGGTGCTGCGGCTGATCGTCGGCGAGATTGAGCCCGAGGCGGGAACGATCACGCGCGCCGAGAACCTGCGTGTCGTCTATTTCGATCAGAGCCGGGAGACCCTCGACCCGGGGCTCTCCCTCAAGCGGGCGCTGGCGCCGGCGGGAGACCAGGTCATCTTCCGGGAGGCGCCGCTGCACGTCGCGGCCTGGGCCAAGCGCTTCCTGTTCCGCCCCGAGCAGCTCGAGACGCCGGTCTCCCGTCTCTCGGGAGGGGAGCGGGCCCGGATCGTCCTGGCCCGGATGATGCTGCAGCCGGCCGACCTGCTGGTCCTCGACGAGCCGACCAACGACCTCGACATCCCGGCGCTCGAGGTGCTGGAGGAGTCGCTGCTCGACTTTCCCGGCGCGCTCGTTCTCGTGACCCACGACCGCCACCTGCTCGACCGGGTGTCGACGGGCCTGCTCGTGCTCGACGGCCGCGGCGGCGCGCAGCCGTTCGCCGATTACGACCAGTGGCAGTCCCATCGGAGGTCACCGGCCCGGCGGACCCCGCAGGCCGCGTCGGCAGCGGGCGTGGTGTCGGCCCCGCCAGCCGCGGGCGCGGCGTCGGGCTCGCCGGTCGCGCGCGCAACGTCGGGTCCGCCGGCCGCCGCGCCGGCCCCGCGGGCCCCGTCGAGCCGGCGGCTCTCCTACCTCGAGCAGCGTGAATGGGATGGACTGGAGGCTGCGGTGCTCGCCGCCGAGGCGCGGGTCGCGACCGCCCGGCGGCGGGCGGAGGACCCCTCGATCACCAGCGAAGCCGGGATTCTGCAGGAGCGCCTCACGGAGCTCGCCGATCTTCAGCGGCAGGTCGATCGGCTCTACGCCCGCTGGGCGGAGCTCGAACAGAAACAGAAGGATGCCGGGCTGCGAAGGTGACGCGGACATGACCTCCCGATCGCTCAAGACTCTCGCGGTCCTGACCGTCGCGATCCTCGCCAACGGCGCCGGGAATCTCTTCCTGAGCTACGGGATGAGGTCGGTGGGGCCGCCCTCGGCCTGGACCCTGGTCGGGCTGTGGGACGTGGTCGGCGACGCGCTGTCGAGCGCGCCGGTCATCGCCGGCGGGCTTCTGCTTCTGCTCTTCTTCGCACTCTTCCTGTCGCTGCTGTCGTGGGCCGACCTCAGCTACGTCCTGCCGATGATCTCCTTCTGCTTCGTCGTGAGCGCGCTTCTGGGACACCTCGTGCTCGGCGAGCGGATCTCCCTGGTCCGCTGGGCGGGGATCGCGCTCGTGTCGATCGGCGTGCTTCTCGTCGGCGGCACCGGAGCCTCGAGCGCCGCGTCGCAGCCCCCTTCCGCGTGACGACCCTTCTGCTGGTCGCCATCATCGTCCTCTGTTTCTCGTTCGGGGACATCGCGCTCAAGCGCGGCATGAAGGAGGCGGGCGAGATCTCCTCGCTGCGCCTCGCGGTCCTCGACGAGGTGGGCGGCCGCGCCATCCGGTCTCCGTTCGTCCTGCTCGGAGGGGCGCTGGAGATCGTGGCGTTCGTCACGTTCCTCGTGGCCCTGTCGCGGCAGGACCTGAGCTACGTCTTCCCCCTGACGGCGACGAGCGACATCATCACGACGCTCGCCGCCCGCTACCTGCTGCACGAACGGGTGACGCCAAGGCGCTGGGCCGGGGTCCTGATCGTCACCCTCGGGATCGTCCTCATCTCGATGTCCTGAGGGGAAGCCCACCTCACGGGCGGGTCGAACGGGAGTCCGGACCCGGGTGCGCTACAGCACGCCATCGCGGCGCATCTCGCGCACGGCGTGATGGCCTGGGAGGCCGTTGACGCCGCCGCCCGCGTGGGTGCCGGACGACGCCTGGTAGAGGCCGCGGATCGGCGAGCGGTAGTCGGCGTAGCCGACCGCCGGGCGCATGTGGAAGAGCTGGTCGACGGTCAGCTCGCCGTGGAAGATGTTGCCGCCGATCAGGTGGTACTCGTGCTCCATCTCGTAGGGACCGATGATCTGCCGGTGCAGGATCGAGCGCTTGAAGTTCGGGGCCACCAGGTTGAAGCGGTCGACCAGGCGATCGGCGTAGGCCTCCAGCTCGGCGCGGTGCGGCTCGCGGCTCCAGCTCTCCGGAACCCACTGGGTGAACATCGACATGATGTGCCGGCCCTCGGGGGCGAGCGTCTTGTCGAACACGGTCGGGATCTCGCAGTCGGAGAACGGCAGCGTCGCCGGCCGGCCCGCGCGCGCCTCCTGGAAGGCGCGCTCGAGGTACTCCATGCCGTCGAGCATCGAGATCGCTCCGCCGTGCACCGCCGGGTCGAAGCCGGGGTTCGCCTTGAATTCGGGGAGCTCGGCGAGGGCCAGGTTGATCTTCACCGTGCCGGAACGCGAGCGCCAGTTCTCGAGGTCGGCTACGAAGCCGGGCGGCAGATCCTGGCGGTCGATCTGTCGTAGAAAGGTGATCTGCGGGTGGCAGGTCGTGACCACCAGCGGCGCTTCGAACTCCTCCCCGCCGGCGATCACGACGCCTTGGACGCGCCCCTCCCGGATCAGGATCTTCTCGACCGGCGCGTTCACGCGCACGGTGGCGCCGAAGCGCTCGGCCGATCTCCGGATCGCGTCGGCCACGGCGCCCATCCCCCCTTCGGGCATCCCCCAGGAGGCGACCTGGCCCTCGGTCTCCTGCCCGGTCGAGTGGTGCATCAGCACGTAGGCGGTGCCGGGAGTGAACGGCCCCGCCCAGGTGCCGATGATGCCGTTGATCGACAGCATCCCCTTGACGACGTCGCTCTCGAACCAGCGGTCGAGCAGGTCGGCGCAGCTCATGGTGAACAGGCGCGTGATGTCGGCGACGGTCTGCTCGTTGACCGCGCCCCGCTTCTTCAGGGCCCACGCGAGCCGAGCCGTGTCCTTGAGGTCCTTGAGCCTCAGCGACCCGAGGTGCGGAGGGGTGTGGTCGAGGAGCGGGTGCATGATCGCCGCGATGCGGCCGATCCATTCGTAGTAAGGGCCGATTCGCTCGCCGTCCTTCTTCGAGAACTGACCGTACGAGGCGTAGGTGGCGGGGTTCGTGCCGCTGTCGATGATGGAGCGGCCGTCGGGGTGCGGAAGATACCCCATCCCGAGCGGGTTGATCTTGTAGCCGTGATCCCGCAGCCGCAGATCGTTCACGATGTAGGGCGGCATCAGGCTCATGGTGTAGGAGAGCGTCATGACCTTGAACCCGGGCGCCTCCGGCCAGGGCTGGGACGTGTCGGCCGCGCCGCCGGTCTTGTGCCGCGCCTCGAGGACGATGACTCTCTTGCCGAACTTGGCGAGATAGGCCGCGGCGACCAGTCCATTGTGGCCGCCACCGATCACGACGGCGTCATAGCGATGCGCGGGCATGGCACCGACCTCCTCGAGGATGGGCCCGTTGTGAGTGTTGAATCCTAACCCACACTTTGGTGGTCACCGGCGCGCGGTTGCGGAGGGTGCATCACTCACCTGTCCGCGGTTCCGCATCCTGGCACCCGGTGCGCGCCTCTGGAACATCGCGGGCCTGGGAGGTCCGCAGAGAGCCTTCTGACGTAGGATGGTCACCTTTCCTAAGGAGAAACGATGCCGCACCGGACGATGAACCGCGTTGAACGACCCGCCCTCTCCCTGCGCCTGGCGGGGGTCGCGCTGCTTGCCGCCGCCTGCTCTCTGGCCGCGACGCAGGCCCCGCCTCGCCCGGCCGACATGGTGCTGGTGAACGGCGCCATCCTGGTGTTCAACGGTATC
>DASTNM010000417.1:0-3202 GCA_035762745.1 Candidatus Polarisedimenticolia bacterium | reverse complement strand
TTCGATCGTCGCCACTTTCCCCGGAACCTCCTTCTTGTCCCGCCGGAAGTCGAGCATGCGATAGGCCCTCTTGTGTCCGCCCCCGCGGTGACGGATGGCCACCCAGCCGAGGCTGTTGCGACCACCCCGGCGCTTCTTGCCGACCGTGAGGGGCTTGTGCGGGCGCTCCGAGGTGACGTCGTCGAACGTGGTCACCGACATGAAGCGCCGGCTGGGGGTCGTGGGCCTGTAGTTGCGAATCGGCATGACGCGCTCCGACTAGACCGCCTCGAAGTATTCGATGGGCTTCTCGCCCGGTTTCAGGGTCACGTACGCCTTCTTCCAGTCGGGCCGGCGCCCCGTGAAGCGCCCCACCCGCTTGTCCTTGCCGCGCACGTTCTCCGTGCGCACCGCCGCCACCTTGACCTTGAACAGGGTCTCGACCGCCCGCCGGATCTCGACCTTGTTCGCCCGGCGATCGACCCGGAACGCCAGCGTCCCACGCTTCTCCTTGAGCAGCGTGCTCTTCTCGGTGATCAGCGGGGCGACGATGATCTCGTGGGCGCGTCTCACTGGTTCAGCACCTCCGCCACCCGGCTCGCGGCGGCCACGGTCAGCACGACGGTGTCATAGGCCAGAAGATCGACGATATTGAGCGCCGTGCCCAGGGTCGTCTTGACCCGCGGCAGGTTGCGGGCCGAGAGGGCCAGATTGGCGTTGACCGGCTCGTCGACCAGCAGCGCGCTCCCGCCGATGCCGAGCCCCGAGACGAGTCGCACCAGGTCCTGCGTCTTGGCCTGGGGCAGGTCCAGCGATTCGACGACGACCAGCTTGCCGTCCTTGAGCTTCGCCGACAACGCCGAGCACAACGCCCCCTGGCGCTTGCGCCGCGGGAAGGGGTACTCGTAATCGCGCGGCTGGGGTCCGAACACCTTGCCGCCTCCCTTCCAGATGGGCGAGCGAATCGATCCGTGTCGCGACCGGCCGGTCTTCTTCTGCTTCCACGGTTTCTTGCCGCCGCCGCGCACATCGGAGCGGTTCTTGGTGGCGTGCGTCCCGGCGCGCCCCGCGGCGCGGTAGGCGACGACCGCCTCGTGGATCAGATGGCTGTTGAGCGGCGTCCCGAACACCGTATCCGGAAGGTCCAGATCCTTGAGGGGCTTCCCCTCCAGGCTCACGACCGGCAGCTTGGCCATGCTTACTTCTCCTTCTTCTTGGCGGCCGATTTCGGCGCCTGCTGCGGCTTCGGGATTCGGATCGGGGCGCGGCTGCGGCGCACCGCCAGGTAGGCGCCCCGCGCCCCCGGCACCGCGCCCCGCACCACGAGCAGGTTGTTCTCATCGTCCACGCGCAGCACCTCGAGGTTCTTGACCGTCACCTGGTCACCCCCCATCCGCCCGCCCATCCGCATGCCGCGGAAGGTGCGCGACGGGTAGGCCGAGGAGCCGACCGACCCCGGCGCCCTGTGGAACATCGAGCCGTGGCTCGCGGCGCCCCCGCGGAAGTGATGCCTCTTGACCACCCCCTGGAACCCCTTCCCTTTCGAGACGCCGATGACGTCGACCCGATCCTTCGCCTTGAACAGCGAGACCAGGACCTTCTCGCCGACCGCGGGGCTGTCGCCTCCCGGCAGGAGCCGAAACTCCCGCAGACGCCGGGTCGGGGGCAGGTTCGCCTTGCCGAAGTGCCCCTCGAGGGCCTTGCCCCGGGCCTTCACCTTGACCGCCTCGACCAGCCCCAGCTGCACCGCCTCGTAGCCGTCGCGCGTCTTCTCCTTCTTCTGCACGACGACACAGGGCCCGACCTGCAGGACGGTGCACGGCAGGGCCGCGCCCTCCTCGTCGAACACCTGCGTCATGGCGATCTTGCGAGCGATCAGTCCTTCAACCACGTCACCCTCAACGCCGTTCCTTCTCGAACGCCTTGATCTCGACCTCCACCCCGGCGGGCAGATCGAGCTTCATCAAGGCGTCGACCGTCTGGGAGGTCGGCTCCAGAATGTCCAGCAGCCTCTTGTGCGTGCGGATCTCGAACTGCTCCCGCGACTTCTTGTCCACGTGAGGCGATCGATTGACCGTGAACTTGTTGATCGACGTCGGCAGCGGAATCGGCCCCGCGACGCGGGCGCCCGTGCGCTTGGCGGTCGCCACGATCTCGGTCGTCGACTGGTCCAGAACGCGGTGATCGTACGCCTTCAGGCTGATTCGGATCTTTTCGTTCAGCATTGCCCCGACCCACCGCTCCTTCCCGTTCTCTCTGCAAAGAACCCGCCCCGGCCTCTGGCTCCGGGGCCCCCGGGGATCGTCCCCGGGCGCCGCCTGTCCTACTGGATGATCTCCGCCACGGTGCCGGCACCGACCGTGCGGCCGCCCTCACGGATGGCGAACCGCAGCCCCTTGTCCATGGCGATCGGCGTGATCAACTCCACCGCCAGCGCCACGTTGTCCCCCGGCATCACCATCTCCACCCCCGTCGGCATCTGCGCCACCCCCGTCACGTCCGTCGTCCGGAAGTAGAACTGCGGCCGGTACCCGTTGAAGAACGGCGTGTGCCGCCCCCCCTCCTCCTTCGTCAGGATGTACACCTCCGCCTTGAACTTCGTGTGCGGCGTGATGCTCCCGGGCTTCGACACCACCTGCCCACGCTCCACGTCCTCCTTCTCCGTCCCGCGCAGCAACAACCCGACGTTGTCCCCCGCCATCCCCTCGTCCAAAAGCTTCTTGAACATCTCCACGCCCGTCACCACTCGCTTGAACGTCGGGCGGATCCCCACCACCTCCATCTCCTCCCCTACCTTCACCTTCCCCTGCTCCACCCGTCCCGTCACCACCGTCCCACGCCCCGAGATCGAAAACACATCCTCGATCGGCATCAGAAACGGCCGGTCCACAGGGCGCTCCGGAATCGGAATGTACTTGTCCACCGCCTCCATCAGCGCCAGGATCCCCTTCTCCGCCTCCGCGTCCCCCTGCATCGCCTTCAGCGCCGAGATCTTCACCACCGGAATCTCGTCACCAGGAAACTGGTAGCTCTTCAACAGCTCCCGCACCTCCAACTCCACCAGGTCCAGCAACTCCTTGTCGTCCACCGCGTCCACCTTGTTCAACGCCACCACGATCCGCGGCACCCCCACCTGACGCGCCAGCAAAATGTGCTCCCGCGTCTGCGGCATCGGCCCGTCCGCCGCCGACACCACCAGGATCGCCCCGTCCATCTGCGCCGC
>DASTNM010000416.1:0-9431 GCA_035762745.1 Candidatus Polarisedimenticolia bacterium | reverse complement strand
GTGGCGATGCCGGCGTGATCGGTGCCGGGGAGCCACAGGACGTCGTCTCCCTTCATGCGCCGCCAGCGGGCCAGGATGTCCTGAAGGGTGTTGTTGAGGGCGTGCCCCATGTGCAGCCGCCCGGTGATGTTGGGCGGGGGTATCACCATGGAGAACGGGCGGCGGGAGCCCTCGGCACGGGGCGTGAAAACACCGAGGCGCTCCCAGTGCCGGTACCAGCGGCCCTCGAAGCGCGCGGGGTCGTAGGACTTGTCGAGATCGGTCATCGGACTCATCGACTGGAGGCTGGGCAACAAGAAGGCGGGTGCGGGCCGGCGGGCGCCCGGCTCCGCGCCGGAGGGACGGGATCCGCCTAGCCGGGCTCCTTCTCCTCGAGCTCCTTGATGCGACGCCGCACGATCGCCTCGGCCACGCCGGGGATCACCTCCCAGGCGATCTCGCGCACCACCCGGTCCGACATCCGTTGCACGACCTTCTCGGCGATCAGCTCGATCGTCTCCTGGGTCAGCCCGGTGACGCCGGCGGGGCTCGTCGGAGCGCCCTGTGCGACAGGTCGCACCGGTTCTTCCTCCGGGCTCTGCCAGGTCTCGGCGGGGGGGGCTTCAGGAGGCGACACCCATTCGGGCTCGGGATCGGGCGCGCCGGCGCCGGACACCGGTTCGCTGCGATGCTCCCTGTCGGCGGTGAAGGGCTCGGGATTCTGCATCTCGAAGCCGCTCGTGAAGCCATCGATTCCGGTGCTCGAGGGATCGCGCTCGCTGTCCGGCACGAAGGCCCGGGCATCCCCTCCCTTCGGGGGTACGACGGCGTCACGCCGCAACTTCATCGTGGAGGTCGGGACACGGGAGTCATCGTCGTATCGATCGGGAACGATGCGACCATCCTCCTCGGCCCCGAGCCCCAGGTCGGCGAAGCCGACGTACGATCCGCCGGCGGCGGGGTCGGGCGGGGCGAGCGCCGGATGCGCCATGGGAGGAACGGGGATCTCGTCCGTGTCGGTGGTCGATCCCGTCGCCGCGGTGGGCGTCCCGGGGGCGACCGCCATCCCCGCCGTCACGGGGGACGGGGGCGCCGTCAGACCGGCGGGCACCGGTGATGCCATGGGCCGCATCCCTTCCCCGGGCGCCGCGCCGGTCCCGACATGATAGAGATCCCCCCCGGAGATCACTTCCATCGCACCGGCCTCCTGGCTGGAAATGACGGTCGGCGTGGCGGCGATCAGCTCCTCGACTTTGGTCACCAGGACCTGCGACTCGAATGGCTTGGTCAGGTGGCCGTTCGCGCCGGCGGCGTCGGCGCGCCTCTTGTCGAACGGCTCGAACGTGCCTGTGAGCAGGAGCACGGGGATCCCGGAGGTCGCCGGACTGCGTTTGATCTGCTCGCAGACTTCATAGCCGTTCTTCTCGGGCATGATGACGTCGAGCAGGACGACGTCGGGGCGGATCTCGGCGACCTTCTTCAGGGCCTGGGTGCCGTTGCTCACGCAGACCACCTGGTAGTCCCCCTCGGAGAACGTGAGCTCCACCACCTTTTGGATGGTAATGCTGTCATCGGCCAGCAGGATCTTCTTCACCGGCTGCCTCCCTGGCGGAGCGAGTCCGCTCCGCCGGCACCCCCAGCGACGAGAAGAGCCTCGCGGGATCCAGGAGCGAGATCGCGTCGCCGCCGCGCATCACGAGCCCGGTCAGAAAGTCGGCCCGCATCTCCCCCCCGCCGGAGGCCGGGTCGCCGTCGTCCGACCCGACGCCATCCAGAAGGTCGACCTGGCCCCCGAGCACCCCCAGAAGGACCTCTCCCCATCCACAAACGATCAGGTGCTGCTCCACCACACCTTTGGCCGGCCGACTGATTCCGGCGCCTCGCCTCCAGAGAGGGGCGAAGCGCAGGAGGTCGTACACGGGAAGGGCCAGTCCCCGGCTCAGTGCCACTCCGGCCACGTGCTCATGGCTTCCGGGAACGGCGATCACCGGAGGGCACTCCGCCACCTCCCGGACAAGCGACAGGGGCAGGGCCGCATGCGCCGTTCCAACCCGGAAGACCAGGTGCGAAGAACTCCCCCGCTCCCCGTTCACAGCAGGACACTCGCATCCAGGAGCAGCCGCGATTCGTGGCCGTCGGAGAAGAGTCCACGAAAGAGCCGCCGCGCACCGGCGAAAATGAACGACGGCAACGGGGCGATCGCCGTCGCCGGGATGTCGTGAATCTCCTCCGCTTTGTCGACCGGCAGAACCGCTCTCCCGTCTTTTCCCTCCAGCACCAGGTAAACACAGGACCGGGAAGGCGTCTCGCCCAGCATCCCGTGCAGGTCGACCACCGGGTAACTCACCCCGTGCACGGTCACCGCGCGCTCGCTCCCCACCCGGCGGGCCTCGGAGCCCGAGGTCGTGTCGGCGATCCGGGCGAGGGCGTCGGCCGCCACGGCATAACGACCCCTTCCGACGCTCACCATGAGGAGCTTCATCGACCTGCGGCAGAAACTAGTCGAAAGAGCCCGTCCTGTCAAGGAGATCGCACTCAGTGCGAGCTCCCGGCGGGCGTGGAGGCGAGCCACCGCCTCGCGGGGCGCGCGGTCATGCCGCGTCGGCTCAAGGGCGGTCGCGCGGCACGAAGTAGACGTCGGTCGGCTTGAACTTGGCGTTGCGGACGAAGCGGGCCTGCACCGCCATGCCGACCCGAATCTCATTCCCGGCCACCCCCACGAGCCGTGCCAGGAAAAGCGTGTCGACGCCGTCGAACTCGACCAGGATCAGGTTGAAGGGGCACTCGGACAGGAACGCTTCGCTGCCGAAGTAGCAGGTGGTGAAGGTGTGCACCCGTCCCACCTTCGGCAGCTCGACCCAGTCGGTCGGCGCGCCGCAGTCCATGCAGGCGAGTCGCGGTGTGGCGTAGGTGTAGTCGCAGCTCGGGCAGCGTGTGCCGAGAAGGCGTCCGTTCGCCAGGCCGGCGAAGAAGGGGGAATCCTGTCCGAAGGAATGGATGTAGTCGATCTGGTAGGGCCACTTCACGACGATCGGCGTCATCCCCTTGAGGTCGTCGAGGCTCTCCGGGAACGGCACACGGAAGACGACGGACCCTTCGAGCGTTTCGGGGATGCGGGACGGCGCGGCGCCGCCGCCCTGCTCCGGAGGATCCGGGCGCCTCGAGGGTGCCGCCGGACGATTTCGCCGCTGCCGTCTGGCCATCGTCGTCTCCTAGGATTGTCGCTCGAGAATGCTGACCGTGACGTAGGTCCCGGTGCCGGCGTGGCTGTGGATGGCGCCGCGCCGCGCGCTCTTGACCTGCAGGGCCGGGTCCTTGAAGTGCCGTGCGATCGTCCCCTGCAGCTGCCAGAGCGCGAAGACCGCCTGCATCAGGCCGGTCGCCCCGACCGGGTGGCCGCAGGCGATCAGCCCACCCGACGGGTTGACCGGGATGGTCCCCTGCTTCTGCAGCTTGAGCCCGTAATCGATCCCGGGCATGAAGGTCTTCCCGGAGGCCGCGAACGGGCCCCCTTCGCCGTACCGGCAGAGACCCATGTCCTCGTAGGTCTGGATCTCGGAGGAGGTGTAGGCATCGTGCAGCTCGACGAAGCTCAGATCCTTGACCGGGTCGCCGAGGCCGGCCATCTGGTACGCCTGCTTGGTGGCCATGCGCCCGGCCCGGAAGGAGTGGACTCCCGGGTAGCGCAGCCCTTTGTAGTCCGAGGCCTTCTCATGCGGCAGGAGGATCACGTCGCGCTGCGGCCGGTCGGACATCCGCATGGCGTCGGTGCCGCGCCCGATCCCGGTGACCACGACGCGAGGCACCGTGCGACCGGTCGCCTTCTCGATCGCCAGGAGACCCTCCTCGGAGGCCAGAAGGGCGCAGGCCGCGCCGTCCGACATGACGCAGATGTCGTGCCGGGTCAGCGGGTAGGCGACCATCGGCGACTCGCGCACGTCGCGCAGGGTGAGCTTCAGGCGCTTCTGGGCATAGGGGTTGTGCAGCGCGTTGGTGTGGTTCTTGACGGAGACGTGCGCCATCTGCTCCACGGTGGTCCCGAACTCGTGCATGTGACGCACGACCATCATGGCGTAATAACCCGAGTAGAACCCCCCCACCGGGTAGTCGAAGGAGACGTCCGACGCCAGGGCGATGAACTCGTTCCCCTTCCAGGTCTGGACGTGAGACATCGTCTCCCAGCCGAACACCAGGCAGACATCCATCAGGCCGGACGCGACGCTCTTCCACCCCTCCTGGAAGCCCAGCCCCCCCGTCGCACCCCCGCCCTCCACGCGGTGCGACGGCTTCGGGCAGAGGCCCAGGTAGTCCTGGACCATGATCCCGGCCATCAACTGGCGCATGAAATGGTCGGAGAAGTAGGAGGCGACGCTGCCGTCGATCAGCTCGCGGGCCCGTCCGGGTTCGAGCCCGAGGTCTTCGAGGGCGTAGTCGAGCGCCTCCTTGACGATCGGCTGGAACGTGCGGTCGGGTCGCGCCTTGACGAATTTGCTGACGCCCCCCGAAACGACATAGACGGGACGCATCCCTCGCAGGGCCATTTCGGACTCCCTCGCATTCCGCCGGACGCTCAGGCGCGCCGGCGCGGCGTGACGTTCGCCCGCACCCAGTCGATCACCTGCCGGGTGGTGGTGCCGGGCGTGAAGATAGCCTTGACCCCGGCGCGGAGCAAGCCGGGCAGATCCTCCTCGGGGACGATCCCCCCCCCGAAGACCACGATGTCGGCGCTTCCCTTCTCCTGGAGCAGCCGGGTGATCTTGGGGAAGATGGTGTTGTGGGCCCCCGACAGGATCGACAGGCCGATGCCGTCGACGTCCTCCTGCAGGGCCGCGGCGACCACCATCTCGGGCGTCTGGTGCAACCCGGTGTAGATCACTTCGAAGCCGGCGTCGCGCAAGGCGCGCGCGATGATCTTGGCTCCCCTGTCGTGCCCGTCGAGTCCGACCTTCCCCACCAGCAGGCGGACCCTGGTCGCCGTATTCATGTCAGAGCTGCACCGTCCCTTCGCGATAGGCCCCGAAGACCGTCTTCAGTGTGCCGCAGATCTCGCCGACCGAGGCGTAGGCCCGGATCGCGTCGAGGATGGGCGGCATGAGGTTGCCGGGCCGGCGCGCCGCCGCCTCGAGGGCCTGCAGGGCCTGCGCGTGACGTCCGGCGTCGCGGCCGGCGCGGGTGCGTCGCAGCCGCTCGACCTGGGCCCGCTCGACGTCCTTGCCGATCTTCAGGAGAGGGACCTTGAGGGTATCCCCCTCGACATGACGGTTCACCCCGACCACGGTCTTCTCCCCGGCGTCGACCTGGCGCTGGTAGCGGTAGGAGGCCTCGGCGATCTCGCGCTGAGGGAAGCCGGCCTCGATCGCCGCGACGATGCCCCCCATCGCGTCGATGCGCTGGATGTAATCGAGCGCGGCCTTCTCGAGCCGATCGGTGAGAGATTCCACGAAGTACGATCCGGCCAGCGGATCGATGGTGTTCGTCACGCCGCTCTCCTCGGCGATGATCTGCTGGGTGCGCAACGCCAGGCGGGCCGAGTCCTCCGTCGGCAGCGCCAGCGTCTCGTCCAGGGCGTTGGCGTGCAGCGACTGCGTGCCACCGAGGACGGCCGCGAGCGCCTGGAGCGTGACGCGCACCACGTTGTTGTAGGGCTGCTGGGCCGTGAGCGAACAGCCGGCGGTCTGCACATGCGTGCGCAGCATCCAGGAGCGCGGGTCCTGCGCCTGAAAGCGGTCGCGCATGATCGAGGCCCAGAGTCGGCGCGCCGCCCGCAGCTTGGCGATCTCCTCGAAGAAGTCATTGTGGGCGTTGAAGAAGAACGACAGTCGTGGCGCGAAGTCGTCGACCCTGAGCCCGGCGTCGAGGGCCGCCTGCACATAACCGATCCCGTCGGCCAGCGTGAAGGCCAGCTCCTGCGCCGCCGTCGAGCCCGCCTCGCGAATGTGGTAGCCGCTGATCGAGATCGTGTTCCACTTCGGCATTCGTTCGGTGCAGAAGGCGATCATGTCGGTGATCAGCCGCAGGGAGGGGATCGGAGGATAAATCCACTCCTTCTGCGCGATGTACTCCTTGAGGATGTCGTTCTGGATGGTGCCCTCGAGGGCCGCGAACGGCACCCGCTGCTGCTCGGCGACCGCCAGGTACAGCGCCAGGAAGACGGCCGCCGGCGCATTGATGGTCATCGAGGTCGAGACCTTGCCGAGCGGTATGCCGCGGAACAGGATCTCCATGTCGGCGAGCGTGGCCACCGCGACCCCCTCGCGCCCGACCTCCCCCTCGGCGAGCGGATCGTCGGAATCACGTCCCATCAGCGTCGGCAGATCGAAAGCCACCGAGAGCCCGGTCTGACCGTGCTCGAGCAGGTAGCGGAAGCGCCGGTTGGTATCCTCGGCCGTTCCGAAGCCGGCGAACTGGCGCATCGTCCAGAGCCGGCCCCGGTACATCGTCGGGTGCACGCCGCGGGTGTAGGGCGGCTCACCCGGGAAGCCGAGCTTGGCCGTGGCCTCCCAGCCCTCCAGGTCCTCGGCCGTGTACAGGCGCTCGATGGGCAGATCGGAGACGGTCGTGAAGTCCGGGCGCAGCTCCGGGCGGGCCGCCAGGGCGGGTCGCAGGACGCGCTCCTCCCATTCGCGGCGCTCCGAGCGGCGGAGCGTGGTGGGGCGGCCGCCGCGGCTCTTCACGCCGGGGACCCCTTCAGGATCTCCTTGGCGATCACCAGCCTCTGGATCTCGGATGTTCCCTCGTAGATCTCGGTGATCTTGGCGTCCCGGAACAGTCGCTCGACGGTGTACTCGTTGATGTAGCCGTACCCGCCGTGGATCTGGACCGCCTCGCGCGCGGCCCGCATGCAGGCCTCCGAGGCGAAAAGCTTGGCCATCGAGGCCTCCTGCGAGTAGCGCTCGCGGTGGTCGCGAGCCCAGGCGGCGCGGTGGGTCAGGAGGCGCGCGGCGTCGATTTCGGTCGCCATGTCGGCCAGCTTCCACTGGATCGCCTGCAGGCGGGCGATCGGCGCGCCGAAGGCCTGCCGGCTCGTGCTGTAGGCCAGGGACTCCTCCAGGCAGGCGCGGGCGATCCCCAGGGCCTGGGCGGCGATGCCGATGCGGCCGCCGTCGAGCGTATTCATGGCGATCTTGAAGCCGTCCCCTTCGCCGCCGAGCAGGTTCTCGGCCGGCACCTCGCAGCCCTCGAGGACGATCTCGACCGAGCCGGAGCAGGTGATCCCCATCTTGCGCTCCTCCTTGCCCTGGGTGATGCCCGGAAAGTCCCGCTCCACGAGGAAGGCGCTGATGCCGCGGTGACGGAGGCTCGGATCGATCGTGGCGTAGACGATGAACGTGTCGGCGGCGACTCCGTTGGTGACGAAGATCTTGCTGCCGTTGAGCAGGTAGCGGTCGCCCCGGCGCACGGCCGAGGTGCGCAGCGCGACCGAGTCCGAGCCGCTTCCCGGCTCGGTGAGGCAATAGGCGCCCAGCCGCTCGCCGCGCGCGTGCGGCACGAGATACTTCGTCTTCTGCGCCTCGCTTCCGTAGCGCAGGAGCGGTCCGCAGAAGAGCGAGTTGTTCACCGACAGGATGACGCCCGTCGAGGCGCAGGCTCGCGACACCTCCTCGATGGCAAGGACGTAGGCGACGGCGTCGAGCCCCGCGCCGCCGTAGGTCTCGGGGACCATCATGCCGGCGAGGTTGAGCTCGGCCGCGCGCCTGTAGTTGTCGAGGGGGAAGCGGCGCGACCGGTCCAGCTCGGCGGCGCGCGGCTTCAGGACCTCCTCCGCGAAGGCGCGCACGCTGTCGCGCACCATCTCCTGCTCGGCGCTGAGCCCGAAATCGAGCGGCACCCTCAGGCCTCCGCCTCGAACAAGCCGTACTCCCCGTCCTCGCGCCTGACGAGGATCGACACCTGCAGCGACTCGGCGTTGCGGAAGACGACGAACGGGTCGCGGGAGCCGCGCGCCTGCAGGACGGCCTCCTGGACCGACATCGGTTTCACCGGGATGCGGCCCAGGCGAACCACCGTGGGGGCCTCGTTTCCGGTGGCGGAGATCGGGGCTCCGGCCTCCGCGGCGGGCGGCACGGCGCCCGCTCCGCGCCGGACGGCCCGGGCCCCGCGCCGCTTGGCCTCCTTCACCAGGCGCTCGTGATGCTTCCGCGTCTGGGCCACGAGACGGTCGACGCACTCGCCGACCGAATCGCGGAAGTCGGTCGTGTCGGCGCGGGCACTGAAGGTCGAGTGCCTCGTCTTGAGGACGATCTCGGCCAGGCGTCGGTGCTTCTCGAGCGTGAGGATGACGTGCGCGTCATGGATCCCATCGAAAAGTCTCTCGAGCTTGCCGAGCTTCTCCTCGGTGAACGACTTCAGGGGCAGGGTCAGGTGGGCCTTCCGCCCCGTGAACAGGACCTTCATGGCACTCTCCTTTCCCGGATTCCCGATCCCGGACGCCGCCGTCAGCGAAAGCCCTGGCGCCTCTCGTTGGAGGACGGGATGCGGAGCTCCTCGCGGTACTTGGCCACGGTGCGCCGGGCGATCCGCAGACCGTCATCGCTGAGGATCTGCACGATGGCCGCGTCCGAGAGCGGTCGCTTGCTGTCCTCATCGGCGACGACCTTCTTGATGCGCTCCTTCACCGTCAGGGAGGAGACATCCTCCCCCTGGGCGGAGCTGATGCTGGAGTGGAAGAAGAACTTCATCTCGAAGAGACCACGTGGCGTGTGCATGTATTTGTGATTGACGACGCGGCTCACGGTCGACTCGTGCATGCCGATGTCGTCCGCCACGTTCTTCAGGATCAGCGGTCGCAGGTGCTCGTATCCGAAATCCAGAAAGCCCTGCTGGTGCTTGACGATGCTCTTGGCCACCTTGTAGATCGTGCGCTGGCGCTCCTCGAGGCTCTTGATGAGCCTGAAGGCGGAGCGGAACTTCTCGCGCACGTACTCGCGCGTCTCGCGCGTGACGTCGACGTTGTTGCGGTCGATCATGCGACGGTAGAACGGGCTGATGCGCAGCCGCGGCAGCCCCTCCTCGTTCAGCAGGATGGTGTAGCCCTTGTCGATCTTGACCACGTAGACGTCCGGGAGCACGTAGTTGTTGCTCCCCGAGTTGTACTTCTCGCCCGGCTTCGGATCCAGGGCGCGGATGGTGTCGACGTAATGCATGGCCTCCTCGAGCGTGCATCCGAGCGTCTGCGCCAGCTCGCGGAAGCGGTGGCCCTGCAGAAGGTCCATGTGCTCCCGGATGATGGTTTCGGCGGGAGTCCCCTCCATGTCGTGGAAGGCGAGCTGGATCAGGAGACTCTCCTTGAGATCGCGGGCGCCGACGCCGGTCGGGTCGAACTCCTGAACCAGATGGAGGGCCATCTCCACTTCGTCAGGAGCATAGGGACCCATCGCCCCGATCTCCTCCAGGGACGCCTGCAGGTAGCCATCCTCATCCAGGTTCCCGACGATGGCGCGGGCGATCTCCTT
>DASTNM010000415.1:0-3953 GCA_035762745.1 Candidatus Polarisedimenticolia bacterium | reverse complement strand
GTCCTTGTAGGTCGGGAAGCCGAGGATCGGCATGTCGTCCAGCCGTTTGGGTGCTCCCAGGTGCCAGCCGCTGCCGCTGTATTCGTAGCGGTAGTCGAGGGCCGACAGCCTGAACTGCACCTTCGGCCCGAGGGCCTGGTTGTAATAGATCTCCCACACCTCGCCGCGGGTCGCCAGCTTCGACAGCACCAGGTCGTCGGCGGCGTGGGTGAAGTTGAACCAGTACTTGCTGCCGTGGTTGTACTCGACGCCGACCTGGGATTTGCCCTTGAGGAGGTCCCAGCGCGCGCCGGCATACAGCGAGGAGGCCGAGTGATCACGCGGCGCCTCGAACGGGTCGCTGAACAGGCCGCCGAACGGCGTCGTGATGTTCTCGGCATGCGACTTCATGCCCGCCAGCGAGACGAAGTAGTGGAACGCCCCGTCCTGGCGCTCCATCAGGATGGCCCCCAGGTCGATGTTCCCCAGGTTGGCCGAGGGGGTGAAGCGCAGCACCGCCGGTCCCGGGGCCGGGATGCCGGTCACAGGGTCGAACGGCATCACGACCAGACCGTTGAAGCCGTCGGTGACGTGCCAGGCGCGCAGCACGGTCGCCTGCAGGAACATCCGCTCGGAGGCGTAGAGATCGAGGTTGAGACCGCCGAAGTGCACGTCGCTCAGACGGTCGGCCGGAGCGCGCAGCTGGTCGGCGCTGCCGAAGCCCGACTCGAAGCCGAGGCCGTAGCAAAACCGGTAGATGGCCCCCGGCATCTTCTTGAAGGTGTAACCGAACGTCGCGCCGTCGAACTGGAAATCGACGACGTGGCCCAGCGGCGTGCCGCCACGCAGGCGGTTCTCACGAATCTCGAGGGGCGGTCCTCCCGTGCTGGGCCGGCGGCCGAGGGACAGGTACCAGTTGCTGCCGCCGATGTTCTTCCAGTCGAAGTAGGCGCGGTCGACGCGTACGACGTCGCTGTTGGGCACCGAGGTGGTGGTGCCGTCGAAGTCGATCGAGTTGGGCTGTCCGTTGAACACCTGCACGCCGGTGCTGTCACCCCAGATTTTGTACATCGCCAGGCGGCCGCTGAACGAGAAGTGCTCGTCGACCTCGGCCTTCATGTTGAGCCTCAGGCGCGTGGTGTAGGCGATGTCGTTGCGATAGTCTCTCTGTGCCTGCGCCGTCCCCGGCAGGAGCAGGCCCATGAGGGCCTGCTGCTGTGCCGGCGTGAAGGTGGCGAGCGTCGCCTTCAGCCCGTCGAAGGTCAGTCCGTTCAGGAAGTACAGGTAATCGGCGTAGTTGGCCCCGACGTTGGTGGCCAGGACCTGGTAGATCGACTGCGGGTCGAGCGGGTTGATCGGGGCCGGAAAGACGCCGTTGGTCTGCACGTAAAACAGCGAGTCGACGATCCCCCGCTGCAGGGTCATGCCGTTGAAGAAGGCGGCCTGGGTGCCGTCGATGGTATCGGTGGCCACCCGAATCTCGCCGGTGAAGCTGATCCGGTCCATGGCGGTCTTGCGCTCGACCGCTTCGATCCTTTTCTCGGTGCCCTCGTCGGTCGCGCCCGGGTCCGGCTCGTCGCCCGCGAGGGCGCCGGCCGGCACGAGCCCGATGACGAACCCCAGCGCCATCGCCGCGGGCCACTTCGCGAAACTGGTTCTCATCGTCGTCTCCTCATTCACCGCAGGTTTCCGGCTGATCGGAATCGGCGGCGTGGGACACCAGGAAGAGCTTCATGTCGGCCAGGTCCGTCTCGTTCAACGTCTTCTGGGTCTTTGTCTCGACACGCTTGACGCAGGGCGTCGACCGGTTCTTGAAGAAACCTTCCCACTGCGCCTGCGTCTTCGACATCGGCGTCAGGTTGGCCGCCTCGCCCCCTTTGTGATGGCAGAGCTTGCAGGTGCTCTTGAAGAGGGTCCTGCCCCGGTACGGGTTCGGGCCCTTGGCCGCCAGGACCATGCCGGCGACGGCCAGCCCGGCCGCCAGGGCGATGATCGACGCCATGAGTCTTCGAGTGCTCATCGTCCCGCCTCCTCTCGCGGACGCTCCGAATCCAGTCGGGGGCGTCCCGCAGGTCACTACCGCAAGCGACGTACCAGCCTGCAGCCGGACACGGCTCGCGACGGGAAGCGACTCCAATCCCGAATAGACAGGACATTTAGGGCGAAGGGTGCGACAGCGGATGAGTTGAAAGCGCAGCCGGCGGGGCCTGATGGGTCGGGCCATGCAGCAAAACGTTCGGGTCGCCCCGGACGACTTGTTTCAGTGAAACGAACCGTTACAGAGGGTCTTTCGAGGGGCTTCTCAAGAGGTCGAGGCTCTTCATCCGTCGCCAGAGCGTGGTGCGGCTGATGCCGAGATCACGCGCCGTGCGCGTGGCGTTCCAGCGGTTGCGCGCGAGGGCCTGCTGCAGGATCGCCTCCGGCGACTCGACGCGGGGGGGGCCTGCCTGGCCTTCACCCGGCCGCGCCTCGGCGACCGGGGCGTCGGCGGACGGGACGCGCAAGGGATCGCCGGTTCCGGAATCGGGCGGCTGCAGGCGGCGCAACGGCGCGGGGAGGAAGGCGCGCTCGATGCGGTTGCTGGTGGTCGAGATCATGGCGTACTCCACCGCGTGCTCCAGCTCGCGGACGTTGCCGGGCCAATCGTGGGCCATCATCAGGGCGAGGGCCCGGTTCGAGATCCCTTCGAACTCCTCCTCGCGTCCGCGGAAATAGCGCGGCCGGTAGAGATCGATGAAGTGCTGCACGAGGAGGGGGATGTCCTCGCGGCGCTCGCGCAAGGGCGGCAGGTGAACCGGCACGACGGCCAGCCGGTAATAGAGGTCCTCGCGGAAGCGACCGCCGCGCACGAGCGACCAGAGGTCCCGGTTGGTCGCGGCGATGATGCGCACATCGACCTTGCGCGTGTGCAGGTCGCCGACCCGCTCGAACTCCTTCTCCTGGAGGACCCGCAGCAGCTTGGCCTGCAGAGCCGGCGAAGTGTCGCCGATCTCGTCCAGGAAGATGGTGCCGCCCACCGCCAGCTCGAAACGGCCCGGCTTGTCCTTCACCGCCCCGGTGAAGGCGCCACGCACGTGCCCGAAGAGCTCGCTCTCGAGGAGGTTGTCGTTGAGGGCGGCGCAGTTGAGCATCACGAAGGGTCTGTCTTTGCGGCCGCTCGCGTGGTGCAGCGCCTTGGCGACGATCTCCTTGCCGGTGCCGCTCTCACCGGTGATCAGCACCGTCGCGTCGCTCTCGGCGACGCTCTCGATGATCTGGAGGATCTCCTGGATGGCCCGGCTGCGTCCGATGAGGTTGTGGCGGGAATGGCGCTCGTGCACCTCGTGGCGCAGACGCTCCAGCTCGCTGCGATCGTGGACCACGCCGGTGAGGCCGACGGCGGCCCCCCGGACGTCGTACTGAAATGCGGTCGTGACGAAGACCGGGATGCGCCGGTCGTCGACCGCCCGCAGGGTCTCGGAGCAGTTCTCCACGACCTGACCGTGCTCGAAGCTCCAGCGCAGCGGGCAGTCGGAATCGCACTTGCTGCCCCGCAGGACCTCCATGCAGGTGGAGCCGATCGCGCGGGCGGCGGGAATGCCGGTGAGCCGTTCCATCTTGTCGGAGAACGAGACGATGCGCCGCTCGCGGTCCACGGTGAAGATCCCGTCGGCGATCGAGTTGAGGATCCGGTCGGTCTTCTCCTTCTCGCGCCGGGCGATGCGTGAGACCTCCTCCAGGTCGAGGATCAGGTCCCGCAGCTTGTCCATGCCGCGGAAGTTCTCCAGGATGCCGACCACGCGTCCATCGTTGTCGCGCGCCGGTGCCGCGGTGAAGCAGTAGGCGCGGCGGCAATCCTCCGACCCGGAGAGCGTGACGTTGAAGTGGGCCGTATCCCCCTCGATGCTGAGATGGCGCGGTTCGATCTGGCGGCAGGTCTCCTCATCGAAGACCTCCCGGCAGAGCCGTCCCTTGAGATCCTCTCCCGGGTGCCC
>DASTNM010000414.1:0-7267 GCA_035762745.1 Candidatus Polarisedimenticolia bacterium | reverse complement strand
GGTGGTCTCACCGGTCGGTCTCGTCGCCCGCTCAGGAGAGCGGCTCCGGGTTCGCTTCGAGGGAGACCCGCGGCACGCGGCCGGCGTGCGGTTGGAGGGGAGGGCACGCCTGGTCTACGTCGGCCAGCTCACCGAGGAGGCGATCCAGGGCTTCACTCCATGCCGCTGAGGTGGTGGACGGCCTCCGACCTGGAGACCGGGAGGCGGAGGGCCTGGAGTCTGGTCCGCGTGATCACCGGCTGGATTCTCACCATCGCCGGGCTCGTCCTCATCCCGGTTCCCGTTCTCCCCGGTTTCCTTCTCGTCATCCCCGGAGTCGCCCTGCTGGCGGCCGAGAGCCGCTGGGTGCGGCGCCTCCTGCGCCGCATGCGGGACCACCGCCTCCTGCGCCGGGCGATGCGCGAGGCGGAGAAGGCGGGGCTCAGGATCGAGGAGGAGCCGGACGAGAGCGACCGACCGCCGCCCCCTTCCTCCGGGCCCCCGTCCGCCTGAGCCCGCGCACTCCGGTCGCCTCCGCCTCGAGATGGCTCGAGGGGCAGTGAGGGTTCAGGGAACACTCGCCGCAGCGCGGCCGGCGCGCCAAACAGACGTAGCGGCCGTGCAGGACCATGGCGATCGAGAAGAAGATCCACTCGGCGCGCGGGATCGCCCGCATCAGGTCCTGCTCGACCCCCTCCGGATCGTCCCGCCGGGTCAGCCCCAGCCTGCGAGTCACGCGGGCCATGTGGGTGTCGACCACGATCCCCGAGGCGATGCCGTAACCGGCCCCCAGCACGACGTTGGCCGTCTTGCGTCCGACCCCCGGCAGTCGGGTCAGCTCCTCCATGGTGCTGGGCACCCTCCCGGCGTGCTTCTCGACCAGATCGCGGCAGCAGCCCAGGATCGACCGCGCCTTGGCTCGGAAGAAGCCGGTGGAGCGGATCGCCTGCTCCAGATCGGCGGGACGGGCCCGGGCGAACGCCGCGGCGTCGGGGTAGCGCTGGAAGAGGTCCGGGGTGACGCGGTTCACCCGCGCGTCGGTGCATTGGGCCGAGAGGATCGTCGCGATCACGAGCTGAAGCGGGTTGGCGTGGTCAAGTTCGACCCGGGGGGTGGGGTGATCCCTTCGCAACGCCTCCAGGATCCTGGCGATTCTGGGCTTTGCTGGCAGGGCCGTCTGTCTCTTCTTCACCGGGGGAGTCCTCCTCGAAGTCCCGGTGATGCTATCGGAGGCGCGGTTGGCCTGTCAAAAAGTCATGGTGTTCTCGAGGTACGCCAAAACTGCATTGCCGCGAGCGGTCGTGGCGATTCGCGACCCCGATTTTACGGGTCGATCCTGCATGGCAGGGTTGTTGCAATGACCGCCACCGAAAAGGAGGACCCATGTGGCGTCAGTTGCTCCCCTACACGACAAGCTATGATGATTTCATCTCCCCCAATGAGGACACCCGCCTCGAGGCCCTCATCTCCGACCCCGATTCCTTCCGGCAGGAGAAGGACATCCTGCGCCGGGAGGTCGATCGGATCCTGAAGCAGGCTCTCGACCAGCTTCCGCCCCGGGAGCGCTACATCCTCGAGCGGCGGTTCGGCATGAAGGGCGGCGCAGAGCTGACCCTGGAGGCGGTCTCGCACATCCTCAAGCTGAGCAAGGAGCGGGTGCGGCAGCTCGAGCGCGAGGCGTTGCTGAAGCTCCGTCTTTCGCTGGACGGCATGCGCGGCCAGCTGATGGGGGCGTGACCGGGCTCCCGTGGTACAGGATGTACGCAAGGAAGCACCCATGCCGCCGCTCCCGCCGGGGCGGCGGCGCCGTTTAGGCCCCTCGTTCCCCGAGGCGGGTCGCCTCCTGCCAGGGGGTGCTGCGGAGCGGTCGCAAAGTCGAGTCTCTGTTGCTTGGCAAATGATGTCTGATTGATCTATTATCCCGCCGGGCCGACGGGAAGACCCGGCGGCCCGCCCTGTTCGAAAGCCGATTCTGGACCATCCGTCAGCGCCGGGACGATGGACCGGCAGCAGGGGGGAGGTATTGAGCGTGACAGCAACACGCCAAGGGGCCGTCGTGGCACTGGTCGGATGTCTCGTCGCCTTCACGGCGTGCGGGGGGACGGTCGACCATCTCAAGGCGAACTACGCCACGCGCACGGGGAACGATTTCTACAAGGCCCAGAACTACGATAAAGCGATCGAGTGGTACCGGTACGGCACCTACCTGAACCCCGATCTGGCGATCGCCTACTACCACACGGCGCTGTCCTACATGGCGCTCTACAAGCCGGGTTCGCACCACCCCAAGGACATTCGCTACGGGCAGGAAGCGGTCGACAACCTGGAGACCTACCTGCGCTACTATCCCGACCACGACGAGGCGAAGGGGTATCTCCTCAACATCCTCCTGCAGGCCGAGCGCTACGACGACGCGGGCAAGTTCTTCGAGCAGGAGCTGAAAAGGAAGGAGACCGACCCGCGGGCGGCCTCGCAGCTCATGCTGACGCTCGGGGTCATCTACGCCAAGAAGGGGGACTTCGACACCTCGCTGGAGTGGTACAAGAAGCGGGCCGAGCTCGAGAAGGACAGCCCCGAGGCGCTCTACACGATCGGCCAGCTCTGCTGGGAGAAGGTCTACAAGGCGGGGCAGACTCTCGACATGGAGCGGCGCAAGCAGCTGATCGAGATGGGGCTCGAGTATCTGAAGCGCGCCAGCGACCTCAAGGAGAATTACTTCGAGGCGGTGCTCTACATCAACCTCCTGTACCGTGAGAAGGCCAAGGTGGCGCAGCTGACGGGCAACATGGAAGAGGTCCAGAAGTGGATGCAGGAGGCGGAGACGAACCAGAAGGTGGCGCTCGAAATGCGCAAGAAAGCGATGGATAAGAAATAAGTCCCGCGCCCGCGGGCGCCGAGCCCGCGTGACGAAAGCGAGGTGACTCAGTTGTTCGACTCGATGGTGATGTCCACAAAGCAGAAGAGGCGGACCCGGACATGGCTCACATTTCCGATCGCCCTCGTTGCCCATGGCGTCGTCTTCGGTGGTCTGATTCTCGCGTCGTTTCTGACCATCGAATCGGTCCCCGGCCCGCCGATCACCATCTCCTTCGTCGCCGCGCCTCCGCCTCCGCCCCCGCCACCTCCACCTCCGGCGCGCAAGAAGAAGACGACCCAGGTGACGCCGAAGGAGATCCCGAAACCGACCGAGCTGGTGCAGCCCAAGGTCGTCCCCGAGGAGAAACCGGTCCCGATCACCGCGCCCGAGGAGGATGCGGGGGACGAGGGTGTCGAGGGCGGCGTGGAAGGCGGCGTCGAGGGAGGCGTGGTGGGCGGTGTCGTGGGTGGTGTGGTCGGCGGTGTTCTGGGCGGCGTGCTCGGCGGGGTGGAGGGAGGTCTCGGCGACCAGCCCCTCTATGCCGGCATCGGCGGCGTCACGAACCCCGAGTTGATCCCGTCGACGAAGGTCCAGCCGAAGTATCCGGAGATCGCCCGCAAGGCGAAGGTCTCCGGGCAGGTGATCCTCCAGGCGGTCATCCGCAAGGATGGATCGGTGGGGGACGTCACGGTGCTGCGCTCTCCGGGGGAGAAGTTCGGTTTCGACGAGGTGGCGATCGCCGCGGTGAGGCAATGGAAATACAAGCCCGGCCTGCAGAATGGCAAGCCGGTCGACGTCTACTTCACGGTGGTCGTCGATTTCGTCCTGCAATGACACAAGGAGGTAACCAAGCATGATGGGGCATTCGGTATGGGACATCTGGTTGCAGATGGGATACCTGGCGAAAGGGGTCGCCATCTTCCTGATCCTGATGTCGATCTACTCGCTGGGTGTGTTCATCGAGCGGCTGATGCTGTTCCGCGCCGCCAAGAAGCAGTCGATCGAGTACCTGCCGGTCGCCACCAAGGCGCTGCGCGAGGGGAACTACAACCTCGCGGTCGAGACGGCCAAGCGGTTCAACAAGAGCCACCTGGCGAAGGTCCTGGCGGCCGGGCTGCAGCAGTTCATGTTCGAGAAGGCGGAAGAGCCGTCGCACGACGCGGTCGAGTCGGTGCGCCTCGCGGTCGAGCGCGCCGCGGCATTGACCACCGCCGAGATGAAGAAGGGTATCGGCGGTCTCGCGACCATCGGCTCGACCGCCCCCTTCGTGGGGCTGTTCGGCACGGTCGTCGGCATCATCAACGCGTTCACCGGCATGGCGGCCTCCGGCTCGGGCGGGATCGGGTCGGTCTCGGCCGGTATCGCCGAGGCGCTGATCACCACCGCCGTGGGCCTGGGCGTGGCGATCCCGGCGGTCTGGATCTTCAACTACTTCCAGGGGCAGATCGAGTTCTTCGGGATCGAGATGCAGAACTCGTCGTCCGAGCTGGTCGACTTCTTCATGAAGCGGCAGACCCGGGGAGAGAGCAACTAATGGGCATGAACGTCGGAGGCAACAGGGCCCTCAACTCCGACATCAACGTCACGCCGTTCGTCGACATCTGCCTGGTGCTGCTGATCATCTTCATGGTCGTGACGCCGATGCTGCAGGAGGGGATCCAGATCAACCTCCCCTACGCGAAGAACACGGAGAAGCACGAGGACGACGAGGCGCACGCCATCGTCGTGGCGATCAAGGGCGAGCCCAACGGCTCGATCGCGACCTACGTCTCGAAGAAGCCGATCCCGCGCGACCAGTACCAGGCCGAGATGACCGAGATCCACGACCGGACCCCGGACAAGAGTGTTCTGATCAAGGCCGATCGCGCCATGAAGTACGGCGACGTGCGCAAGGTGATGATCGAGACGAACGAGGCCGGCTTCAACGAGGTTTCCCTGGTGTCCGAGAAGCTCCCGGGCAGCTCGGAGCCATAAGGAGGCACGTCCATGGGCATGCAGCTCGGGGGGACCGGGGTCAAGTCGGACATCAACGTCACTCCCTTCGTCGACATCGTTCTGGTGCTGCTCATCATCTTCATGGTCGTCACGCCCCTTCTGAGCCGGGCCCTCGACATCTCGGTGCCGCCGAAGTCCGACGTGTCGGTGGCGGAGGCATCGAGCGCCGACCAGCTGATCCTCACGGTGAAGGGGCCGGCGGGCAACGAGAAGATCTTCCTGAACCAGGAGGAGATCGCCGGGGGCGTGACGTCGGTCAAGGATCGGATCGAGGAGCTGATGAAGGGGCGCCACGACAAGGTCGTCTTCTTCCAGGCCGACAACGAGCTGCCGTACCAGGACGTGGTCAAGGTGATGGACGAGATTCGCGGCGGCGGCGCCGAGAAGATCGGTCTGATCACCGACGAGAGCCTGAACGTGGCCCCGGCCGGCGGCGGCCAGTAGGGCCTTCCCGGGACCGCCCTGCGCCCGGGCGGCCGTCCGGAAGGCTCTTAGTGATGACCTCCCCCAGCCCGCGAAACCCGATTCGGCGCGTCCACCTCATCGGGGTCTGCGGCACCGGCATGGGCTCCCTCGCCGGGCTGCTCGCGTCGGCGGGCTACGAGGTGCGCGGCTCCGACCAGTCGGTCTATCCCCCGATGAGCACCATGCTGCGCGATCTCGGGATAGGTCTCCTGGACGGGTATCGGGCCGCGAACCTGGACGACCGCCCCGACCTGGTGGTGGTCGGCAACATCGCGACGAAGACCAACCCCGAGGCGATCGCCGCCGCCGAGCGCGGCATCCCGTTCGTCAGCATGCCGCAGGCGATCAGCCGCCTCTTTCTCGAGGGGCGGCACCCGATCGTCGTGACCGGCACGCACGGCAAGACGACCACCGCTGCCCTCATGGCCTGGGTCCTCACCTCCGCCGGACGCGATCCCTCCTTCCTGGTCGGAGGGGTGCTCAGGAACTTCAACCGCTCCTACGGTCTGGGGAAGGGGGAGGAGTTCGTGATCGAGGGGGACGAGTACGAGACCGCCTTTTTCGACAAGGGACCGAAGTTCCTCCATTACCGGCCGCAAACGGCGATCCTCACCTCGGTGGAATTCGACCACGCCGAGATGTACCAGGACCTCGAAGCGGTCAAGCGTGCCTTCCGGGGGCTGGTGGCGCTGGTGCCGGAATCGGGGACGCTCGTCTACTGCGCCGACGATCCGAACGTGCGCCAGGTCGTGACCGGGGCGCGCTGCCACGCCGTGCCTTACGGCCTGGGTCGAGACGGCGTCTGGCGCGCCCGCGTCTGCGCGTCGGAAGCGGAGGGGATGGAGATCGAGGTGACGCGCGACCAGGACCGCTTCGGCCTCTTCCGCACGCCGCTCACCGGGCTGCAGAACGTGCGCAACATCCTGGCGGTCGTGGCGGTGGCCCAGCAGCGGGGACTCGGACCCGGGGAGATCGGAGCGGGGCTCGCCTCATTCCAGGGGGTGAAGCGCCGGCAGGAGGTGCGCGGGGTCGCGGGGGGCGTGGTGGTGATCGACGACTTCGCCCACCACCCGACCGCAGTGCACCTGACCCTCGGGGGCATCCGCGATCGTTACCGCGACGGGCGTCTCTGGGCGATCTTCGAGCCGCGCACCAACACCACCCGGCGCAGCGTCTTTCAGGAGGAGTATGCCGCGAGCTTCGATCCGGCCGACCGGATCGTCATCGCGGCCGTCGATCACCCGGAGCGGGCGCCCGAGGGAAAGCGCTTCTCGGCGGAGGGGCTGGTCTCGGATCTCAAGGCGCGTGGCAAGGAGGCCGTCTACATACCGGCCGTGGCCGACATCGTGGAGCATGTCTCTGCAGAGGCGCGCTCCGGCGACGTGGTGCTGGTGATGTCCAACGGGGCCTTCGGCGGCATCCACGACAAGCTGCTCGCCGCGCTGGCGGCCCGCGGCGCCTGAGGATCGGCGCGCTCGACGCCGCGCCGAGAGCGCCTCAGCTCCCCAGCAGGCTGGGATCTCCCTGGGCCAGCAGGCGCACCAATTCCTCGTCGAAATAGTCGCTCGCGCCGGTCTGGCGGCCGCTCAGGCGCGCCTGGTAGGCCTGCCTGCTGCGGTCGATCTCCTTCTGCAGGCGCTGGTAGAGATCGCGGTGCCGGCGCCCCTGGACCACCGCCTCCTCGTTGTACAGCAACAGCTCGGAGACCAGGAGATGGGCGAAGCGGCGAGCGTCGGCCAGCTCGCGCCGCCTTTCGTCCGAGAGGCCATCGTCGCCCGACTCGCGCCGCGGGTGGCCCTCGATGTCGCTCAGCAGCGCCTGCATCTCGGCGTCCTCGGGAGGCGTCGGGGCGCCGGCCCCCGATGTCGCGGCGCGCGGCGGTTGACGAGGGCGCCTGGTGGCCCCTTCGGCGCCCGGGAGGGCGGCGCCGACCGGTTGGCTCGCTGCGCCGGCCAGGCGCTCCATCGCCAG
>DASTNM010000413.1:0-2968 GCA_035762745.1 Candidatus Polarisedimenticolia bacterium | reverse complement strand
CGGATGCGTTCGAGGGACGCCTTGAGCTTCGGATCGCTGTGGCGCTCGAGGAGGATCTGGGCGAAGCCGGTGACCCCCGCCAGAGGTTTGTTCAGCTCGTGGGCCACCCCCGACACCAGGCTGCCGACCGCCGCCATCTTCTCATTCTGCAGGAGCTGCTCGCGAATCTGCTTCTCCTCGGAGATCTCGCGGGCGACGTGGATTATGTAGAGGCAGTTGCCGGCCTGGTCGAAGCAGGGGATCGCCATGAGCGAGAAGGCGCCGCGCTCCCCCTGGATCTCGCGCGCCAACGGCCGGCGCGACTGCAGCGCCTCGAAGTGCGGACAGGCCGCGGTCGGCCCGGCGACCGTCTCGAGGAGCTCGCGGCATTCCTTCCCGAGATACGGGCGCGGATCCCCCCCGAGCCGCACCTGGAGAGCCAGGTTGGCGCGCAGCAGCCGGCCGTAGCCGTCGTGGATCGACAGCATGTCGGGGATGGCGTCGAAGGTCCTTTCCCATTCACGGCGCTCGCGCTCGATCTGGGCGAAGAGGGCGGCGTTCTCCAGCGCCACCGCCAGGCGATCGGCGAGCAACTCGAAGGTGCGCCGCTCCCCCTCGTCGAACGCGGCCGCCGAGCGGTGCCTCAGATGCAGCAGCCCCAGCTCGCGCTCTCCCTTTCTGATCGGCAGCGTGAGCCGGGCGGTCGGCACCCCGGCGCCCGCTGCGCCCGATGAGGACGTCGCGCCCGGGAGCGTCTCGGCGGGGCCGCTCACGATCTCGTCCACGCCGGCCGCTTCGACCCCCGTGATGCGCACCGAGACCTCGGGGTAGGCCTCGGTGATCGAGCGCGCCGCGCGCCGCACCATATCGGCGGGCCCGCCGATCGGGCCATCGTCCGAGTGCAGCGCTCCGAGGATCTCCATGCGCCGCGAGCGCCGTCTCTCCGCCTCGTAGAGACGGGCATTCTGGATCGCCATGACGAGGTGGTCGGCGAAGGTCTCCAGGACGCCGCGCGCCTTCTCTCCGAACGCCCCCGGACGATCGGAGCGCACGCCCAGCACGCCGAGCAGCGTGTCGGCCTGGAGCAGCGGGATGGCGATCTCCGAGGCCTGCAGTGCTCCGGAGTCGTCGAAGAGAGCCTCGTCGTCGCCCGCGACCTCCGTGCGGCCTGTGCGCGCCGCCTTGTGGACCAGATCCTCGCCGCCGGCCTCGGCGCCCCGGCCGGCCCGCAACGCGCCGGTGGCGGCCGTCTCCTCGACACCGGCACGCGCCTGCTCGGTGAGCGTCGCGCCATGGGTCCCCTCCCCCTCCGCGGGGACGGTGGCGATGCGCGCCTGCCGGTAGCCGAACGATCGGCACAACGCCTCGACCGCCTCCTGGAGGAGCGCCCCGACGTCGCGCAGCCTGCCGACCGACTGCTGCACCTCGGTCAGAAGCTTGAGCTGCCGGGCCCGGTCCTCGTTGGCCCGGATCAGGCGGCCGGTCTCGATGGTCACCGAGACATGGTCGGCCACCGCCCGCACCAGGGCGATCTCCTCCTCCGTCCAAGAGCGCGGCTTGCCGGAGGTGGCGACCGCCACCAGCCCCGTGAACCCCTGGCGCGACATGATCTTGGCCATGACCAGACCGCGCAGGTCGAGCTTCTCGACGAGCGCCTCGTGGTGCTCGGTCAGGTCGGGACGCAGCTTCAGATCGTCCGTCACCAGCGGCTCTTTCGAAAAGAGGACCGCCTGCCCGAGCGAGGTGTTGGCGAACGGGATCGGGCCGAGCGTCTTGAGCGACACCTGTTCACCCCGGTGATGCTCGAAGTCGACCCGAACCGTGCCCGGGTCGTTGTCCGACCGGGCGGCGACCAGGATCAGGCAGCGATCGGCGTCGAGGGCGGCGCACAGCTCGCCGGTCAGCGCGTCGAGAAACGACTCCATCTCGAACGGGCCGCGCAGGTTGGAGACGATCCGGTTGAGCACCTCCTGGTGGCTCTTCTCCTTGCGCGTCCGCTCCAGGAGCAGCACACCGGCCAGCGTGCCGGACAGGTGCGCCGCGAACGCCTGGCCGGGCACGAGGTCACGCTCGCGCGCCGCGGACAGGTCGCGGTAGCCGAGGACCCAGGCGCCGGCGACCCGCCCCTCGCTCTCGAGCGGAAAGACGATCACCGCCCCCACCCCGGCCCGGGCCAGATCCTCGCAGCCCCCTCCGGGCGCCCCGGCGCCGACGCGATGCTCGAGCACCAGGGGCCGCTCGGGCGCCAGCAGCACGCTGGCCAGGAGTTCGTCCAGCCAGCGGTGCGCCGCGGCGACGACCTCCCCCTCGAGCCCGCTCGACAGGAGGATCTCGGTGCCCGGCGGTGCAGCCCGCCGCGCCAGCAGAAGGACCCTCTCGCATCCCATCAGCCCGGCTGACGCCTCGATCAGGACACGGCTGAGATCCTCCCGATCGCGCGCCGACGCCAGGGCGCGGGTCAGGGAGGCCAGATCGGTCGCCGATCGGAGCAAGGCGCGACCGGCGGAGGCCGCCGCGGCATCCGCTCCGGCCCCTCGCTCGGCGGAGGGGGCGTCGTAAGTCAGGAGGGCCAGCGTCCCGCCCTCCTCGGCGATCCCCACCACCTTGAGATCGGAGGTGAAGGGCTGACGGTCCCGGCCGAGGCAGGCGACCTGGCGCAGGACAGACCCGGCCCCATCGGGCCGGCTGGCGCACTGCAGGATCCATTCGAGATCCTTGAGGTCGTGCAGGGAGGCGAGATCGAGAGCGACGAGATCGGCGGGGTCGAAGCCGGCAAGGCGTCGGAACGCCTCGTTGGCCCGCAACACGGCGCGAGTCGACAGATCGACCAGCAACGCCCCCTCGCCCATCCGGTCGATGATCCGGCCGATCTCGCCGGCCGCGATCCTCAGCTTGATGTCCTTGAGGGTTGACTCTTTGCGGCCCGACGCGCCGGAACTCACTCTGGCATGCCTCCCCTTTGACAATATGAGCGGCGGAAGGTGCGGGG
>DASTNM010000412.1:0-2263 GCA_035762745.1 Candidatus Polarisedimenticolia bacterium | reverse complement strand
GCCGCCCGGCGCGCCGGGGGAGGGATGATACAGGATCACCTCGGTCAGGATCTGTGACGCCTCGCCCAGTTTCTCCAGGAACTCGGTGCACTCGGAAAGGCTGGCGGAGGCCAGGGCCTTGCGGGCGCCATCCAGGATCTTCTTGACGGTGGTGCGCTTCTCCTCATCGAGCAGGCTGCCGAACTCGGCGAACGACTTCATGTTCGACTCCAGGAGCCCCTCGAGGCGCGCCTGGATCCGGTACAGCTCGGCCTTGCGCTTGTCCGTGTCGGCGTGGCGCTTCGCATCCTCGATGATCTCGCCGATCTCCTTCTCGGACAGCCCGCCGGAAGGCGTGACCGCGATCGTCTGCTCCCGGGCGGTGGCCATGTCGCGGGCCGAGACGTGCACGATGCCGTTGCTGTCGATGTCGAAGGTGACCTCGATCTGGGGTACGCCGCGCGGGGCCGGCGGGATCCCGATGAGCTCGAAGCGGCCGAGCGACTTGTTGAACGCCGCCACCTCGCGCTCGCCCTGCAGAACGTTGACCTCGACCTTCGCCTGGTTGTCGGCCACGGTGGTGAAGATCTTGGTCTTGCGGGTCGGGATGGTGGTGTTGCGCTCGATCAGCTTGGTGAACATGCCGCCGCGGGTCTCGATGCCGAGCGACAGCGGCGTCACGTCGAGCAGGACCATGTCCTTCACTTCGCCCTGCAGGATGCCGGCCTGGATCGCCGCGCCGACGCCGACGACCTCCTCGGGGTTCTTGTCGCGGCTCGGCTCCTTGCCGAAGATCTCGCGCACCGCCTCGATCACCTTCGGGACCCGCGTCATGCCGCCGACGAGGAGGACCTCGTCGATATCGGACGCCTTGAGCCCGGCGAGCGACAACGCCTCGACGCACGGCTTGCGGGTGCGCTCCACCAGGTCGGCGGTCAGCTCGTTGAACTTGTCGCGCGTCAGGGCCACGTTGAGGTGCTTCGGACCCTTGGCGTCCGCCGAGATGAACGGCAGGTTGATCTCGCAGCGCGATTCGACCGACAGCTCGCACTTGGCCTTCTCGGCCGCCTCCTTGAGACGCTGCAGCGCCAGCCGGTCCTCGCGCAGGGAGATCCCCTCCTTCTTCTCGAACTCCTGCAGGAGCCACTCGAGGATCCGCTGATCGAAGTCCTCGCCGCCCAGGAAGGTGTCGCCCGAGGTCGACTTGACCTCGAAGACGCCCTGGCCCAGCTGCAGGATCGAGACGTCGAACGTGCCGCCGCCGAGGTCGTAGACGACGATCTTCTTCTCCGCCTCCTCGTTCAGGCGGTAGGCCAGGGAGGCCGCCGTCGGCTCGTTGATGATGCGCAGCACTTTGAGCCCGGCGATGCGGCCGGCGTCCTTGGTCGCCTGACGCTGGCTGTCGTCGAAGTAGGCGGGGACGGTGATGATCGCCTCGTGGACCTCCCCCTGCAGGAACTCCTCCGACATCTCCTTGAGCCGGGCCAGGATCATGGCGGAGATCTCCTGCGGGCTGTAGTCCTTGTCGCGCACCCGGATGCGCACGTCGCCGTTCTTCGCCTCGACGATCTGGTAGGGGGCGAAACGGCGCGCCTGCTGCACCTCCGGGGAGTTGAACTTGCGACCGATCAGGCGCTTGACCGCGTAGATGGTGTTGTTGGGGTTGGTCACGGCCTGTCGCTTGGCGATCTGGCCGACGAGCTTCTCGCCCTTTTCCGTGAAGGCGACGATGGAGGGGGTCGTGCGGGCCCCTTCCTTGTTGGGGACCACGAGCGGTGTTCCCCCGTCCATCACTGCGACGCAGCAGTTCGTCGTCCCGAGGTCGATGCCGATCACCTTGCTCATGAACCTGCCCCCCTCCCTGCGCCCTTCAGGACCCGGCGCCCGGGGCCTGGGCGGCCCCCTTCGGCTTGCGCCCCGAGGCGACCTTGACCATCGCCGGCCGCAGCATCCTGTCGTTGAATGTGTACCCCTTCTGCATCTCCTCCAGGATGACCCCCTCCTCGAAACCGTCGACGTCCATCACCTGCACCGCCTCGTGCAGACGCGGATCGAACGACGAGCCGAGGGTCTCCATCGGCCGTAACCCGGCCTTTTTCAGGAATTCCACGAGCTGCTGGTGGATGAGCACGAGCCCCTGCCGCAGAGGACCGTCCGATCCCTGGCTGCTCTCCAGACCCCGCTCGAGGTTGTCGATGACCGGAAGGAGGCTCTTGACCAGGTCGGCGCTGGCGCTGGTTCGCGCCTCGTGAAGCTCCTTCTCGACGCGCTTGCGGAAGTTCTC
>DASTNM010000411.1:0-4403 GCA_035762745.1 Candidatus Polarisedimenticolia bacterium | reverse complement strand
GACCGCCACCGTCAGGCGCGATGAGTTCGATTTCAGCATGTCCTTTGCCTCCTTCAGATTAGGCCTGCAACTCGCCTGGTTGCACACTCGGCGGTGCCTGGATCATCTCCGTGCACCGCTATTTACACCCAAAATCGCCATTGTCAACGAAAAACTGAGCCGAAACTCGTTCATTCAATCCTGTAAAACACGACCGGGGAGGAGTCGGGGTTCGTATCGGTCCAGATGTTTCCCCGGACGACGTGCGCCTCTCCCCTGGAAATCTGACGCGGATCGCTGCTCTTGAAGACAGTATAGGAGCCCTTCTCGCCGTCCCTCCATGCGAGCCGCACCGAACCGTCGGCCGCGACCACCTCGAGCGTCGTGATGCCGGCGTCGCCGGCCGGCGTGCCTGCCTGATGGCGCATCAACACAGGGAGCGCGACCACGGCGACGAGCATCGCGGCCGCCGCAGCCAGCAGCCCCGGCCAGCGCTGCATCGGAGCGAGCGGCGCCACCAGCCGGTCCAGCCACGAGCCGCGGCCCGCCGCCAAGGCCGCGTCGCGGGCGATCCGGCCTCTCATGTTGTCCGGCAATCGATAGTCCGAAGATAATGCCGCCCTGGCCGAAGAAATGAGCCCTGAGAATTCAGCCTCCTCGGCCGAACAGGTAGGGCAGACGGCAAGGTGCGCCCGGACGGCCATCAGTTCCTGGGGGCCGAGGTCCGATCCGGCGCTCAGGGACAACATAGGCTTTATTCTGAGGCACTCGCTCATACGGCTATATACCCATCCCGCTGCCAATCCGTTCAACGGCTTGAACAAGAAATCTGCTCAGGGACAGCCACCGGACGCGGGGACACCCGGCTTTCCTGACGGCAACGAGACGGTGTAATTCCCCGGGACGCCCTCGACGACCGACCGCACGGCGTAGAAGTAGGCGTCCCCCACCGGAGGGACGCCGGCATCAGGGGTGTTGGCCGTGTCGGTCACCGATGTATCGTTCGCCTGGCAGGTCACCGCGCCGAGATTGAAGGTGGTGGCGGTCTGCGTGACCGACTTCACCTGCCCGCGAATCAGATCGTAGAGCGCCCCCGGCACCATTCCCCACTGGAAGACCGTCTGGCTCGAGCCGGAGACCGAGGTCGCCTGCAGCGGATCTCCCACGACCGACTGGTTCAGGAGGATCGTCACAGTGTCGTTGAAGTTGTCCGTGATCGCCAGGTCGGGCTTGTTGTCGCAGTTGAAGTTGCCGACGGCGATGTCGGTCGGCAGGTCCCGCGTGCCGAAATTTCCGACGTTATAGAACTGGCCGGTGCCGTCACCGAGGAGGAGCGAGACGTTGTTGGCGTTCGTGTTGACCACGGCGACGTCGTTCTTGCCGTCCAGGTTGAAGTCCGCCACGGCGACCGCGGTCGGCGCCAGCCCGGCCTGGCTGTCGATCGAGGGGAACGAGAAGACCCCGCCGCCGTCACCCAGAAGACCGCTCACGCTGGTCGAGCCGCTGTTCGCCGTCACCAGGTCGCGGTAGTTGTCGCTGTCGATCAGTCCCCAGGCGATCCCCTCCGGCTGCGCGCCGGTCGGGAAGGTGGCCGGGATGTCGACGACCCCGCCCAAGCCGTCCGAGATGGCTATGGCGACATGGTTGTAATCGCGCACGGCGATCGCGGCGTCGTTCAGGGCATCGAGGTTGAAGTTCTGCAGGACGATCGCCTCGGGGCTGCCGCCGACGCCCACGGGAGTGCAGACGGGGGGGCCGAAGGATGACGCGCCCGAGGCGCCGGTCCCCTTATGCGTGCACATCATCCCGTCGTTCTCGCAGACGAAGGCGATGTCGTTGTTCAGGTCGCCCGAGATCTCCCCCGCGGCCACCGAGACCGTTCCGACGCAGCCGACCGGCAGGCCGTTAGTCACAGTGAAGTTGCCGGCGCAGTTCCCCTGCAGGTAGGACAGGGTGTCGTCGCCGTTGTTGGCGGTGACGAGATCGATGCAGGTGTCGCCGGAGCTGAAGGTGGTCGCGACGATCGAGAAAGGGGTGATGCCGGTGTTGTTGGCCGAGTTGACCGCTCCGAATCCCCCCAGGCAGTCGGCCCCCGTCGCCACCGAGACGTTGTTCAGGAACTCGTTCGCCACCGCGAGGTCGGGCTTGCCGTCGCGGTTGAAGTCGGCCACCACCAGCGCCTGCGGGAACGATCCGACCGGCAGTGTGACCTTCCCTCCCATCAGGAACGAGACGCTCGGAGCGGCGCCGGTGTTCTGCAGCACGGAGACGGTGTTCCCGGTGAGGCTCGCGGTCACGAGATCGACGTTGCCGTCGCGGTTGAAATCCCCCGCCGTCATCACATCCGGCTCGGGGCCGGTGAAGGCCACAGGGGAGGGAGCGAAGGCGCCGAGACCGTCGCCGGTCATCACGGCGACCTGACCCTCACCCGACACCCTCGAGAGCGTCACGGCCAGGTCGAGCTTGCCGTCCTTGTTCAGGTCGGCGGCGACCAGCGCCTGCGGCCCGAAGCTGGCTGAGAGGCTTCTCGGCGTCCCGAAGGTCAAATCACCAGCCCCCAGATAGACCGCGACCGTATCGAGGCCGGTGTTGCTGATGGCGAAGTCGCTCTTGCCGTCGGCGTTGAAGTCGGCCACCACCAGGCCGAGGGGAGTCGACCCAGCCCCGGTCGAAACCTGGCTGCCGAAGGTGAATCCCCCCCGGCCGTCTCCCCGCCCGACCTGGAACGAGTTTGAGAGGTTGTTGACGACCAGGAGGTCGGCAAACGTGTCCCGGGGGAAGCTAAAGTCGGCCGTCGCGATCTGCACCGGCGACGTCCCGACGCTCTTCAAGACGGCCGGCCCGAAGTGTCCCGTTCCGTCGCCCAGAAGGACCGCCACGTTGTTGTCCCGGGTGTTCACCGTGGCGACGTCCGGCTTCAGGTCGCCGTTCCAGTCCCCCACGACCAGGCCTGCCGGGGCGGCCGACAACCTCAGACCGGTCACCGGATCGGGAACGGTCATCACCGGGCTGCTGATCTTGGCTCCGAACCCCCCCAGTCCGTCACCCAGGTTCACCGTCACGTCGCGGGTCAATTGATTGGCGGAGACGATGTCGGCTCGCCCGTCACCGTTCATGTCGGCGAAGGCGATTCCCGACGGCTGCCCGCCGACGACCACCGATTTCAGGAGGCGCAGGGTGCCGTCCCCGAACCCCTTCATCAGGGAAACGGCGCCGGTCGTCTGGCTGGCGCTGATCAGATCGAGGAAGCCGTCGCCATCGAAGTCAACGGTGAGCACCGCCACCGGGTGCTCTCCGACGGCGAAATCCCTCCGGGACTTGAGCGACGACTGTGCCATCGCCGGAGGGACGGTCAGGCAAAGGAAGAGCCCCCCCACCAGGAACCTGCGTTTCATCGCTGCGGCGCCTCAAAACAAACCCCGGTTCCGCCTCTCACGGATGCGGAACCGGGGTCGATGACACGACTCTCTGTTCCTCTAGATCTTCCTGGCCGGCCCGAAGTAGCACTCCTCGCGGCTGTCGAGGTGCACGATGCAGACGAAGACGTTGCGGCCGCTCTTGTGCTTCGGGATGATGAAGGTGTAGTGGGCCGGGTTGCCGGTCGTCCGCTGCTTGCCGGGAACCAGGGCGGTGTTCTGCTTCGTCCTGACCCCCTTGCCGTCGAGCGTGTAGACGTTGAACCCGGCAAGGTCGGTTTCGGCCGTCGTGTCCCAGCTGACTGTCCCGGAGCCCTTCCCGAGAGTGCTGGTGAAAGTGATCTGTAGATTGACGACGAGCTGCTCGCAGGCGTCGCCGATGTTGTTGCCGTTGGCGTCAACCTGGCGGATCAAGGAGCAGGTTTGCCCAGAGGGGCAGTCGGCGTTTGTCGAGCAGCCTATCGCCAGCGGGCCGTTGCAGGTCAGGGACGGCGGGTTGTACTTGGTCGGGCAGTTGTCACAGACATCGCCCACGCCGTCGATGTCCTGATCGAGCTGTGTGGGATTGATGACGAAGGGGCAGTTGTCGCAGGCGTCGCCCACGAGGTCACCGTCACTGTCGGTCTGGTTCCCGACCCCCGGGGTGTTCGCCTGGGCCGGGCCGTTCTTGACGGTCGGGCAGTTGTCGCATGCGTCACCCACGCCGTCGCTATCGGTGTCGGTCTGGTTCCCGACGCCCGGGATCCCTGCCTCCGCCGGTCCGTTGGCCGTAAACGGGCAGTTGTCGCAGAGATCGCCGTACGGATCGCTGTCGGAGTTCTTCTGGTCGTGGTTCGCAACGCCCGCGCAGTTGTCGCATGCGTCACCCACGCCGTCGCCGTCGCCGTCCTTCTGATCCGGGTTCGGGGTGGTCGGGCAGTTGTCGCAAGCATCGCCGACGCCGTCGTGGTCGCCGAGATGCGCCTGGTCCGTGTTGGCAACCGTCACGCAGTTGTCGCAGGCGTCGCC
>DASTNM010000410.1:0-5794 GCA_035762745.1 Candidatus Polarisedimenticolia bacterium | reverse complement strand
CCGCATCGCGCGGGCGGCCGATGCCCTCAGGCGCCTGAGCTATTTCCGCGATCTGCTTGTGGAAGGATTCCGCAGCGCGCGGGACCTCGATCTGTTCTCCAACTCCCTGCGCGGGGAGCGCCTCGCGCTGGGAATCGATCTCCCCGAGCTCGATGCGGTCGGCCTCTGGTCGGCCCGGGCCGGGGACGGCTCCCTCTCGATACCGTTCATCGAGTACATCCTGGGGCAGATCGTCACCGTGATCGACACCTTCTGCGCCGACCTCGACGACCGTCGCGCTAACGGTGAATTGCTGGCCGAGAGGCAGGCGCTCGACGAAGCCCTGCACGAGGCCAACCGCGGGGGTCCCACGGCGCTCGCGCTGCCACACCTGGGTGATAACTTCCTCCCCGAGCCGTTCCTGGCCCGCCTGTGCGTCGCGGGCGGGCTGATCGACCGAACGGTGGAAGCGTGCCGGGGCCTGCTGCGGGGATGACCGCGTCCGATGCCTCTGTCCGAAAAGATCCCCCCCGCCGATCCTCTCCCGCCGCTGCCGGCGCCCGGAGGCCCGGCCAGGGCGACCCTGCTGCTGGTCCGCCCCCGCCTGCTCTTCCTCTATTGGGTGCGGGACGCGGAGCTCGACGCCGCCCTCGTCGGGGCGCCCGGGCCCGCCGGCCTGCGGCTCGATCGCGCCCGACCTGACGGGACGTTCGAGGAAGTGGAACAGGTCGGATTCGACTTCCGCGCCGCCGGCTGGTACCTGCCGAACCGTCACGTGGACGCCATGCTGCGTGCCCGTCTCGGCGTTGCCACGATCGACGGCTTCCGCACCCTTCTGACCTCGAACAGCCTGCGCGTGCCGCGCGAACGGGCGGGGGAGGGTCCGGTGCGTGAGGGGCTGCGCCCGCGGGACCACGCCGCAGGCCAAGTCGAGATCGCCCGGACCGGTCCCGACCTCCCCTACGCCGGCTCGCCGGCCGGCCGTGACCTCTGGCGGGTGCCGCCGCCCGGCGGTGTGGCGCGGGAGGGGCGGCACGGGGGCGCTCCGGAGGCGCCGCGAGCGGCCGGGGATCTCGCCGTCGTCCTGCACGCCCATCTGCCCTTCGTGCGCCATCCGGAGCGCGATTTCTTCCTCGAGGAGCAGTGGCTCTTCGAGGCGATCACCGAAACCTATCTGCCGTTGCTCGACGGCTTCGATCACCTGCTGGCGGACCGGATACCGACCCGCCTGACGATGTCGCTCACCGCCACGTTGATGGCCATGCTGCGCGACCCGGTGCTGATGGGGAAGTACGAGCGCTGGCTCGGACGAATTTGCGATCTGGCGGGGCGGGAGGTGGCCAGGACGCGGCGCGATCCCGACTTCGGCCCCGTGGCCGGCTTCTACCGTGACCGTCTCGAGCGGCTGCTCTTCCTGTTCGTGAGGAAGTACCGGCGCGACCTCGTCGGCCGCTTCGCCCTCCTCCAGGAGGAGGGTCTGCTGGAGATCATCGCCTGCGCCGCGACCCACGGCTTCCTGCCGCACCTGGCCTCGGCCCCCGAGTCGGTGCGGGCCCAGATCGCGATCGGCGTGGCGGAGCACCGGCGGCAGCTCGGCCGGGCGCCGCGGGGGATCTGGCTGCCCGAGTGCGCCTACTACGAAGGGCTCGACTCGCTCCTGGCGCGCTCCGGCCTGGAGTATTGTTTCGTCGACGCGCACGCCGTGCGCAACGCCTCCAGCCCGCCCCGTCACGGTCTGCACGCGCCGCTGCACACTCCGGCGGGCGTGGCGTTCTTCGGTCGCGACGAGGAGTGCTCGGCGCAGGTCTGGAGCGCCGAGCAGGGCTACCCCGGGGATCCTTCCTACCGCGACTTCTACCGCGACATCGGCTTCGACCTCGAGCACGCCGACGTGGCCCCCTGGCTCGATCCCTCGGGAGCGCGCGGCATGACGGGGCTCAAGTATCACCGGATCACGGGTCGAAGCGACCACAAGGAGCCCTACCGCCGCGACGCCGCCTTGCGCACGGTGGCCCGGCATGCCGCCGACTTCGTCGCCAAGAGGCGTCTGCAGATCGAACGCCTGGCGCCGGGCATGGACCGTCCGCCGCTCCTGCTGGCGATGTACGATGCCGAGCTGTTCGGGCACTGGTGGTTCGAGGGGCCGGAGTGGCTGGAGGGGGTGCTGCGCCGGCTCCCGGAGCAGGGGGTATGCGCCGTCAGCCCGGGGCAGTACCTGGACGGGCACCCCGCGGGGCAGACCTCCGAGCCGTCGTCCTCCTCCTGGGGCGCGGGCGGCTACTACGAGGTGTGGTTGAACGGGACCAACGACTGGATCGTGCCGCCGCTCCACGACGCCGGGCGTCGCATGACGGCGCTGGCGTCGCGCGACCCCGGCGGCGACCCGCTCGGGGACCGCGCCCTGCGCCAGGCGGGACGCGAGCTGCTGCTGGCCCAGGCCTCCGACTGGCCGTTCATCCTGCATAATCGCACTACGGTCCAGTACGCCACGCGTCGCGTGCACGAGCATCTCGATCGCTTCGACCGCCTGGCCCGGCAGATCGAGGCGGGTTCGATCGACGAGGCGGCCCTGTCCCGCCTCGAGGCGATCGACAACCTCCTCCCCGAGATCGACCCGGGGATCTGGAGGAGCGCGTGATCCGCAGCATCCACGGCATCGAGGCGATCGTGCTGGCGGGCGGCGAGGGGAAGCGTCTCTTCCCCCTGACGCGGCGCCGCGCCAAGCCGGCGATGCCGTTCGCCGGCATGTACCGCCTGGTCGACTTCGTGCTGACCAACCTGGTGCACTCGAAGCTGCTGCGCATCCACGTGCTGACCCAGTACGAATCGTACTCGCTGATCCGCCACCTGTCGCGCGGCTGGAACTTCTCCGCCCATCTGGGGCAGTACTGCGAGGTGATCCCGGCGACCGTCGGCGAGAACCGCGGCTGGTACCAGGGATCGGCCGACGCGCTGTACCAGAACCTCGAGAGGCTGGGACGCGACCGGCCCCGCATCGTCGCCGTCTTCGGCGCCGACCACATCTACCGCATGGACATCCAGCAGATGATCGAGGAGCACGAGGCGGCGAAAGCCGACATCACCATCAGCGTGGTGCCGCACGCGCGCGAGGAGGCGCACATGCTCGGGTGCGTCGAGGTCGACGCGGGCATGCGCGTGGTCCGCTTCCTGGAGAAGCCGTCCGCGCCGCCGCCCTTTCCCGGTGATCCGACGAAGTCGCTGGTGTCGATGGGCAACTATCTCTTCACCTACGACGTGCTGCGGGAGGCGCTCGAGGCCGACCACGCGCGCGCCGACAGCAGCCACGATCTCGGTCGGGATGTCTTTCCACGCTGGCTCGAGAAGGCGCACATCCACGCCTACAACTTCCTGAACAACCGCGTTCCCGGAACGAGTGAAACGGAGATGGGCTACTGGCGCGACGTCGGAACGATCGCTTCCTACTGGCGCGCCTCGATGGACCTGGTGAGCGTGACGCCGGCGTTCAACCTGCACAACTACGAGTGGCCGATCCTGACGGCGCGCGTCGACTACCCCCCCGCGAAGTTCGTCTTCGCCGACCGCGAGTCCAACCGCATGGGGGTGGCGACCGACTCGCTGGTCAGCCACGGCTGCATCATCTCCGGTGGTCACATCGATCGCTGCGTGCTCAGCCCGCGCGTGCGGATCAATTCCTACGCCACGGTGAACGAGAGCATCCTCTTCGAGGGGGTCGAGGTCGGGCGGCGCTGCCGCATCCGCCGGGCCATCATCGACAAGGAGGTGCGCATCCCCCCCGATACCTCCATCGGCTACGATGCCGCCCGGGACCGGGCCCGTGGCATCACCGTGACCGAGGAGGGGATCAGCGTCGTGGCTCCGGACGTGCGGTTCGAGGACGCGTGAAGCCGGTCTCCGTGGCCTTTCTGTGGCACCTGCACCAGCCGCTCTACCGCCTGCGGGGGGAGAGGACGGCGGTGATGCCGTGGGTGCGTCTGCACGCCATCCGCTCCTACTACGACATGGTGCGTCTCCTCGACGAGTTCCCCGCCGTCCAGGTCACGATGAACCTGGTCCCGACGCTGATCGAGCAGATCCGGGCCTACGAAGCCGGCGGCAGCGACCTCTTCTGGGACGCCGGCGCCGTGCCCGCCGAGGACCTCGACGAGGAGCAGCGGATCTTCCTGTTCGACCACTTCTTCTCGGCCCAGGACGCCCGCATGATCGGCTCGTTGCCGCGCTACGCCGAGCTGCTGGCGCGCCGCCGCCGCGCGCGCCGCGCGCACGGCCCCAAGGACGCCTGGAAGGAGTTCACCGACGCCGACTTCCGTGATCTGCAGGCGCTCTTCGATCTCGCCTGGTTCGGCTTCAAGGCGCTCGAGGATTTCCCCGCTCTGGCCGCCCTGGCCCGGGGCGGCCAGGCGTACACGCAGGAGAACATCCGCGAGATCCACGCCGTGGAGCGGGAGATCCTGCGGCGTCTCCTGCCGTTGTACAGGGACGCCGCGACGCGGCGGCAAATCGAGATCTCGACCTCTCCCTACGCCCACCCGATCCTGCCTCTCCTGATCGACTCGGACGCGGCGCGCGAGTCGCTGCCGGAGGCACCGCTGCCGCAACGCTTCCGGGCGCCGGAGGACGCGCGGGCGCAGGTGGAGGAGGCGCTCGACCTGGTCGAAAGGGAGCTGGGTGTCCGCCCCCGCGGTCTGTGGCCGTCCGAGGGCTCGCTCAGCCAGGAGACGGCGGAGCTGCTGGCCGCCTGCGGGGTCGCCTGGGCGGCGAGCGACGACGGGGTCCTCCGGGAGTCGGTTCTCGACGAGCCGGCGGACCACCGGCGCCCCTGGCTCCCGGCGGGGCCGGCGCGCGCGCCCTGGCTCATCTTTCGCGATCACGATCTGTCGGATCGAATCGGCTTCACCTACGCCCGTCTCGATCCGGAAGCGGCCGCTGCCGACTTCCTCGGGGCCGTCGTGCAGCGCGCGGGGGAAGGGGAGGACCGCGGGGGCATCCTGCTGATCGCCCTGGACGGCGAGAACCCGTGGGAGCACTACCCGCGGGCCGGGGCCGACTTCCTTCGAATCCTCTACGGATCGCTGCTCAAGACACCGTCGGTCGCCTGCCGATCGGTGTCGAGCGCCCTGTCGGAGGGGCCGGCGCCCGGGACCATCAGGAGACTGCGGGCCGGGTCCTGGATCGACGCCAGCCTCGCCACCTGGATCGGCGGGCCGGAGAAGAACCGGGCCTGGTCCGTGCTCGGCCGGACGCGCGCCGCCGTGGGCGCGGCGCTCAAGGACACCACCCTCCCCGGGGATCGGCGGCGCGAGGCCTGGGCGTCGCTGCGGGCGGCGGAGGGGAGCGACTGGTTCTGGTGGCTCGACGCGCAGTTCAGCAGCATCTACCGGCCGCAGTTCGACGCGCTCTTTCGCGGCCACCTGCGCCAGGTCTACGAGGCGCTGGGCCGCGACCTCCCCGACGAGCTGAACTGGCCGATCCGCTCCCCGGAGCGACGCTCCGACGAAGCGATCGCCGAGACGTCCGCCTGGCTCCTGCCAGAGATCGACGGCTTCGAGGGGAGCCTCTTCGAGTGGCTGGGGGCGGTGCGGCTCGCCTGGTCGAGCCTGAGCGCCCCGGGGGCGATGCAGCGCGCCGTCCGCCCGGTGGAGTCGCTTTGGTTCGGTTTCTCGGAGGAGGGGGAATTCCTGCTGCGGCTCGATCCGGCGCGGCACGCCGAGGCGCCCGGCTTCGCGCGCTTCGGGATCGATCTTTCTTTCCGCGTGGCCGGACAGACACGGCAGCTCCTCGTCGACCTCGACGATCGGGGGGATCTCCGCCTGGC
>DASTNM010000409.1:0-5241 GCA_035762745.1 Candidatus Polarisedimenticolia bacterium | reverse complement strand
TGGCGGAGCTTTTGGGAGAGATCACCCCCGGCAATCTGCAAAAATGCTTCTTCATCAATAACGGCACCGACGCCATCGAGGGGGCGATGAAGCTGGCCCGCCTCCACACCGAGAAGTCGGGGTTCATCTCCACCATCCATGGGTTCCACGGCAAGTCGTACGGCTCGCTGTCCCTGATGGGCAAGGCCGAGTACCGCGTCGCCTTCGAGCCGCTCCTTCAGGACGTCTACTTCGTCGAGTTCGGCGACGCCGACGAGGTCGAATGGCAGCTCAAGAAGGCGCGCGACGTCGGTTTGGACATCGCCGCCGTGGTCGCCGAGCCGGTCCAGGGGGAGGCGGGGGCGATCGTGCCGCCCGACGACTACTGGCCACGCCTGCGCGAGATCTGCGACGAGTACGACACGCTCCTGATCGCCGACGAGGTGCAGACCGGGATGGGACGCACCGGCAAGCTCTGGGGCGTCGACCACTGGAACGTCATCCCCGACATCATGTGCCTCGGGAAGGCGCTCGGCGGCGGCGTGATGCCGCTCTCGGCCTTCATCTCGACTCCCGAGGTCTGGAAGGTGCTGGAGAAGAACCCGTTCCTGCACTCCTCGACCTTCGGCGGGAACCCGCTGGCCTGCGCCGCCGGGATCGCCGCCATCAACGTCACCCTGTCGGAGGATCTCCCCGGCAAGGCGGCGGAGGCGGGGGAGTACTTCCTGGTCGGCCTGCACGAGCTGCAGGCCCGCTACCCCGACGCCATCGTCGAGGTGCGCGGCAAGGGGCTCCTGATCGGCATGGAGTTCGTCAACACCGACTTCGGCTATTCGGTCGCGGCCGGCCTCTTCAGGCGCGGCGTGCTGGTGGCCGGGACGCTTCTCAACGCCAAGACGCTCCGCATCGAGCCGGCCCTGTTCATCACCCGCAAGGAGATCGACGAGGTCCTCAACCGCCTGGACGACACGCTCAGGAGCCTGGCGTGAAGCTGCCGATCGAGCACGACCTCAGCCGCGAGGAGCAGGAGGCGATCGCGGCCGAGGGGATCGACAACTGGAACACCTACCTGCGCCGCTTCCCGAAGCTCAAGGATCGCGACCGCGATCGCCGCCTGGTCGAGTGGAGCGGCGAAGGGTCGATCATCCGCAACATCTACGGCGAGGAGTACGTCGACTGCCTGGGCGGGTACGGCATCTTCTCGCTGGGGCACCGGCATCCCGAGGTGGTGCGCGCTGTCAAGTCGCAGCTCGACCGGATGCCGTTGCACAGCCAGTACCTCGTCAACCCGATCACCGCCGAGGCGGGGCGTCGACTGGCCGAGGTCTCCCCCGGCAACCTCAAGCGGACCTTCTTCTGCAACAGCGGCACCGAGGCGATCGAGGGGGCCCTCAAGACCGCCCGGCTCCATACGAAGAAGAGCCACTTCATCTCGACCCGGAACTCGTTCCACGGCAAATCGCTCGGCAGCCTGTCGGTGACCGGTCGGGACGTTTTCCGCGAGCCGTTCCAGCCGCTGTTGCAGGATGTCGTCTTCGTTCCCTACGGAGACGCCGCCGCCGTCGAGCGGGCGATGACCCCCAGGACCGCCGCCGTCATCCTCGAGCCGGTGCAGGGGGAGGGGGGGGTGATCATCCCTCCCGACGACTACCTCCCGAAGGTGCGCGAGGCCTGCACGCGCCGCGGCGTCCTCCTGATCGCCGACGAGGTGCAGACCGGCCTGGGCCGGACCGGGGCGCTGTTCGGCGTCAACCACTGGAACGTCGTGCCGGACATCATGTGCCTGGCCAAGGCGCTGTCGGGCGGCGTCATCCCGTGCGGCGCCTTCACGACGACCGACGAGATCTACGCCGCGTTCCACGTCAATCCGATGTACCACTCTTCAACCTTTGGCAACAACCCGCTCGCCGCCACCGCCGCCAGCATGGCGATCGAGATCACCGTGCGCGACCGCCTGTCGGAGCGCTCGGCGCGACTCGGAAGCGATCTCCTGCGCCGCCTCGAGGAGATGCAGGCGCGGCACCCGGAGGCGATCCGCGAGGTGCGCGGCAAGGGGCTCCTGATCGGCATCGAGATGCACAGCGAGTCGCTGGGGGCCGCCCTGGCGGAGCGTCTCTACGGCCGGAGGATCCTCGTCGCCTACGCCCTGAACAAGCCGGAGGTGATCCGGATCGAGCCGCCGCTCAACATCCCCGAACCGCTGCTCGACCGCCTGGTGGAGGCGCTCGACGAGTCCCTGGTGGCCCTCCAGTCTTGACTGATCCTGAAATCAGCGTAGTATCTTCCGCACGGCCCGTTGCGCCGGCGGCGTTGTGCAGACGCGGGTGACAAAGAGTTGACCTCTGGAAGGCCTGACTCCGGGAAATCCGCGCGACTCTCCTCTCCAGCCTCCCGACGCAGACGAGTTCCCGCCCCGAGACGGACCGACGACGATGCCTCGTTGCGCGGCGTCATGCAGATGCGCGCCTTCTACCGGATCTCCCGCCTCGGCTCGGACGCTCTCGTGCCGGAAGAGGCGGGCCGGCGGGTCGCGGCGAAGTTCTGCCAGGCGCTCGGCCTCACCGGCGCCGAGATTTGGCTTCTGGGCCCGGCGCGCCGGCGGCTCTGGCGTCTCGGCGCCTACGGCGAGGGGGCGACGGAAAAGCGCCCGGCCAGCGTCAGGATCAAGGACGATCCGTTCGCGCGCCTCCTCCTGCGCCGCCGCGACGCCGTCTACGCGCCCGCGGATCGGCGCGACCTGACCGGAAGCGCTTGGTCGGCCGGGCCCGGACCGGTTCTGGGCGTGCCGCTGGCGGCGCGCGGCCGCGTCTTCGGCCTGCTCTACGCCTGCCACGGCGGCCGGCCGTTCGGCATGAGCGCCAGGGACCTCGAGCTGGCCTCGGCGCTGGCGCACGTCATCGGCGAGGTGCTGCACGACGCCCTCGGCCACCAGAAGGAGGCCAAGCGCCGCCGCCGGATGATCCTGCTGAACCGTGTCCACCAGGCGATCAGCTCCGAGGACCGGGAGACGCTGCTGCTGCCGCGCTTGGCGCGCATCCTCCGCAGGGAGGCGCGCTGCCACGCGGTCCTCCTGGGGCTGTACGAGGAGGAGGCGAAGGGGCTCAAGGTCGTGGCCGCCGCCGGCCCCGGGGCCAACCGTCTGGTCGGACGCCTCTACGCGGTGCGTCGGGACCGCCGCGATCTCTGCCCGGGAGGGCGGGCCGTCCTGACCCAGAGGCCGGTGCTGGTGGAGGACCTGCACACCCTGCTCGGGTCGCTGTCGCACTGGCGGGAGGTGCGCTCGATCCTGGCGATCCCGATCCGACGGGACGAACGGGTGATCGGGGCGCTGCGTCTCGAGGCGAGGGAGCCGTTCGCCTTCGACGACGAGGACATCAAGCTCTTCTCGATCGCCGGGACGGAGATCGGCCAGGCGATCCTGCGCATGCGGACGCTCGAGGAGCTGAGCCGCAGGCAATCCGAGCTGAGGGCCGTGTCGCGCAACCTGGAGGAGATGCTCGAGGAGGACCGTCGCCGAATCGCCCGCGAGCTCCACGACGAGCTGGCGCAATCGATGAGCGTGGCGAAGCTGAACCTCGGCCATCTGCAGGCGATGACCCAGGGCAGTCCCGCGGAGGTCGGCCGGACCCTGCGCGACACCGCCGCCCTCCTGGACCGGACGATCGCCGAGACGCATCGCATCTCGATGGACCTGAGGCCCGCGACGCTCGACCAGCTCGGCCTCCTGCCGGCGCTGCGCTGGTTCGCCGCCGACTTCAGCCGCCGCACCGGCATTCAGGCGCGCGTGCAGGCCGACGGTGCCGGGGCACGCATCCGGCACGAGTTCGAGACGCTCCTGTACCGCTTCTTCCAGGAAGCGCTGACCAACGTGGCGCGCCACTCCGGGGCGCGGCGCGCGGTGCTGAGCCTGACGGGCGATGGCGGCCAGCTGCGGGCGGTCGCCTGGGACGACGGCCGGGGGATGGCCTCGGGACGAAAACCGCGCCACGGGCTCGGGCTGCTCGGCATGCGCGAGAGGATCGAGCGCGCCGGGGGCGTGCTGCGGATCGAATCGCGCCCCGGCAAGGGGACCCGTGTGATGGCGGAGATCCCGCTCCTTCTCCCGGCCGGCCGGGAGGCGCGGGCGATGAGACGCCCGGTCGCGCGTGCGGCGGTGGGCGAAACGACTTCGGGAGGCTTCCCATGATGACGCAGGCGAGGAGGACCCGCGTGATGGTCGTCGACGATCACACCATGTTCCGCCAGGGCCTGAAATCGATTCTGGAGAGAGAGCCCGACATGGTGGTGGTCGGGGAGGCCGGAGACGGCCAGGAGGCGATCCGCAAGGCCGCTTCTCTCGACCCCGACGTCGTTCTGATGGACATCGGCATGCCGCGCATGAACGGCCTCGAGGCGACCAGCCGGATCCTCAACGAGTGCCCGCGCGCGAAGGTCGTGGCGCTGACCGTGCAGCACGGCGAGGATTACGCCTGCGCCCTCCTGAAGGCGGGTGCCAGAGGGTACGTCCTCAAGGAGTCGGCCTGTGCCGACCTGGTCGAGGCGATCCGGGTGGCGCTCCGGGGGGGCGCCTACCTGCATCCCTCGATCTCGGCCAGGGTGGTCGAGTCTCTGCAGCGGCCCGGGGCGGGCAATCGGATCGGCGCCCCCGAGGCGCTGACGCCGCGCGAGCGCGAGGTCCTGCAGCTGATCGCCGAGGGGAGCACGAGCAAGGAGATCGCCGTCCATCTCTCGCTCTCGGTCAAGACGGTCATCAGCCACCGCACCCGCCTGATGAAGAAGCTCGGCATCCACAACGTGGCCGGCCTCATCCGCTTCGCCCTGACGCGCGGCATCGCCTCTCCGGGAGAGCCGATCAGGTAAGGTCTTGACCCTAGACAGGTCATGATCAGGGGCGTCGGCGCCCGCCTGTTCACTCAAGTCGACATCCCCCCCGCCGATAAACGATCGGAGGCGCCCGGCCGCGTGACCGGGCCGCCGGTCACGAGGAACCACGGGCCACGGATGATCGACGCGCGTCTTCTCTCCGGTATTCTCGACGTCGTCGACGAGTGCGTCCTCGTCTGCGACGACAAGAACCGCATCCTGTTCGCCAACCGGGCCCTCGAGCGGGTGCTCGGCTACGCCGCCGGCGAGCTGATCGGGCAGGACATTGCGGTCCTGCGGCCGGTGGAGGACCGAGCGAAGCCTCTGGAGTCGCTGCAGGCGATGGCGGGGGACGGGGAGCGCGGCACCGTGCGGCGGCGGCGCAGGGACGGCCAGATC
>DASTNM010000408.1:0-3202 GCA_035762745.1 Candidatus Polarisedimenticolia bacterium | reverse complement strand
GGGCGGAGTAGCGGCGCGCAAAGAGCGGGAAGTCGCCGGTGTCGTCGTAGTCCGGGTCGAGACGTTGCGGCCCACCGACTGCCCGCGTGCGGCAGCCGACGAGGCCCGCGCGCGGCACCCGATGGGCGGCCCGGGTCATCCGCTCCAGCCAATCGCCCGAGAGAAGGACGTCATTGTTCAGAACCATGAGGCAGTCCCCGGTGGCGAGGCGCAGTCCCTGGTTCCAGCCGGCCGCCACCCCGCGGTTCACCGGGTTTCGCACCACCCGGACGCCATCACGCGCCTGCCCGTCGAGCCAGGCCGCCGTCCCGTCGCTCGATCCGTTGTCCACGAGGATCAGCTCGTGCGGCTGGCGGGTGGAGGCACGCAGGCTGGCCAGCGCCTCGCGCGTCACATCGAGCCGGTTGAACGTGAGCATGACGATCGAGACGCGCACCCGGGAGGTGTCCGGGAGCGTCTCGCCCGCGCGCGCCACGATCAGGAACTGGGTGGCGTAGAAGTCCTCCAGAGGAACGCCCGGAACGAGAGGCAGGTCGGCGGGCGGGCGGCCCCGTCGCACGGCCCGCTCGTCCCGCCGGGCCGCGTAGAGCGGAATCACCCGCTCGACCTCGAGCCCCGCCTGACGCACCAGCTCGAGCGCCGAGCGGCGCGTAAAGAAACGCAGGTGAGTTTGATCGAGGATGCCAGCCGGGACGTATGTGAAGCGCCCTCGCAGGAGGTCGCGCACGACGTCGCCGTGCTGCAGGTTCGGCAGCGAGATGACGACGGTCGCCCCCGGCGCGAGGCTTCGCCCCAGGGCGCGGAGCGTCCCCCACGGGTCCGGGAGATGCTCGAGGAGGTCGGCGAGAACCAGGCAGTCGAAGTGACCCGCGGGAAGAGTCTCCGCCGCGGCGGTGACCGGCGCCTCGAGCACGCGATCCAGCGCCCCGCGCGCCGCGGCCGCCGCATCCGGATCGCATTCGATGCCCCAGACCTCGCACGGCTGGCGCCGGCGCAAGCGGGCGCCGAGGGCACCCGCGCCGCAGCCGGCATCCAGGACGGCCCGCGCCGTCTCGGGGATCACGGCGAGCACCTCCTCGCGGCAGTGCCGGAAGTAGCGTATCAGGCGCATCGGGGTCACGGCTCGGGCCTCGCGGTGGACCGCACGGGGGCGGGTCCCCATGAGGCTACCACCCGCCCCGCCGGGCAAACAAGGGGCGGTCCGGAACGAGAGGTCATCGGCGCCGACGAGCGAGCCGGGCTGCGCTGGAATTCTGCAGTATCATGCCGCGGCGCCGCGCGCCGGCTCAGGGTCGCGTCGATTTCCAGGCGAGAAGCCCCAGCATCAGGAGGATTCCCGCCAGCACGAGCGGCTCCTGATTGCGCACCATGCGGGTGAACGACCAGGGCTCCTCGCCGCCCGGGTGGCGCCTCAGGGCAGGAAAGAGGATCGGCACGCTCCGGTTGTAGGACTCGAAGGCCGCTCCATGAAGGCGGGCCAACCGGCCTCCTTCGACGCGCAGCTTGCGCGGCATGTAATAAAAGAAGAAGAGGGCGTACCCGGCCGCCAGGGCGATGAGGTTCAAGTACGCCTCGGTGCGGGCCGCGATCGCGAGCCCGGTCAGGATCAAGAGCCGGCCGAGGTAGAGGGGGTTTTGGGTGTAGGCGTACGGCCCGGAGGTGATCAGCCGGACCGACTTGACGAGATGGCCGGCGGCCCACAGCCGCAGCGACTCTCCGGCCAGGGCGCAGGCGGTGCCAGCGACGACGAGGGTCGGCGTCGGTCGGGAGACGGCCACCAGGAACGTGATGAATGCGTAGACGGCGGCCAGGCGGACCCATCCGAGAACCTGGCTGCGTTCCGTCACCCGATTGTCCTCCAGAGGAGCGGGCATCCTAATGAAGCCGGATGGCACTGTCAACGCCGGCAGCCGGGACCCCCGCGCGGTCGCACGCCGTGACCGGCTGGTGCTCGTCCTGGCCGGTCTCCTCCTGTTCGTCTGGCGGGTGGGGTCTCACGATCTGTGGCCTCCGGACGAGCCCCGCTTCGCCCTGGTGGCGAAGGAGATGCGGCAGCGCGGCGATTACTCGGTCCTGTCGCTCAACGACCATCTCTACACCGACAAGCCTCCGCTCTTCTTCTGGGCCGTCAACGCCTGCGCGCTGCTGCGGGGCGGCGTCGACGAGTGGGCGGCCCGGCTGCCGTCGGCGCTGTCGGGGCTTCTGGCGCTGCTCCTGATCTACGACCTGGGGAGACGGCTCTACGATCGCCGCACCGGTCTCTACGGGGCGTTGCTGTTTGCGACGTCCCAGCAGATCGTCGAACGGGCGCGCTGGGCGTCGATCGACATGACGCTCAACCTCTTCGTCCTGGCGGCCATCGTTCTTCTGTGGAAGAGTCGAATGGCACCGGACGGAGGTCGAGGCGCGGCGCGCTGGGCCTGGGTCCTGATGGGCCTGGCGACGCTGGCCAAGGGCCCGGTCGGGCTGCTGCTGCCGCTTTTGGCTGTGTTGCCGACGTGTCTCATCGATCGGGATCGCGGGCCGCTGCGCCGCCTGATCCCGCCGTCCGGGATCGCTCTCTACCTGGCTGTCACGCTCTCGTGGTTCGGCCTGTACGCCGCACGCCTCGGCACCGGCTTCGCCCTCACTGTCCTCGTGCATCAGAACGTCGAGCGCTACGTCGAAGCCTGGAATGCCCAGCACCCGATCTGGTACTACCTCTGGCGTTTCCCGGCCGGCTTCTTTCCGTGGATCGTCTTCCTGCCGTGGGGGATTGCCGAGGCGTTCGCCCGGGAAGGGGGAGGAGATCTCGGAGAGCGGCGCCGGCCGGCGATCTTCCTCGTGACCTGGATGGCCGCGATCCTCCTCTTCTTCTCCTTCTCCACCGGCAAACGCGGTGTGTATGTGATCCCGATCTACCCCGCGGCGGCGCTCCTGGTCGGCCGCCTCCTGGCGCGCGCCTCGGGGGGCGATGACGAGGAAGGTGCCGTCGCGGCGCACCGGCGGCTGCGCCTTCCCCTTCGTCTCTGGACGGCGGTCGCGGCGCTGCTGGCGATCGCACTCCCCCTGATCGCCGTAAGGCGATACCCTGAGCTGGCCCTCCCGGCGATCCAGATCGGCGTGCTGCTGCTGGCGGGGGCCGTCGCGGCGTTGATCCTGGCGCGGCGTCGCAGCCGAACGGGGGCCCCGGCAATCTGTCTTCTCGGGTCGGCGGGGATGG
>DASTNM010000407.1:0-2143 GCA_035762745.1 Candidatus Polarisedimenticolia bacterium | reverse complement strand
GGTGGCCCCGAAAAACATCATCATGATCGGGCCCACGGGCGTGGGGAAGACCGAGATCGCCCGGCGTCTGGCGCGGCTCACGCGATCGCCGTTCATCAAGGTCGAGGCCTCGAAGTACACCGAGGTCGGCTACGTGGGGCGCGACGTCGAGTCGATGGTGCGCGATCTGGCCGACCTGGCGGTCGAGATGGTGCGCGCCGAGCGGGCCCAGGAGGTTCGGCAGCGGGCCCATGGCGGCACCGAGGAGCGGCTGTTGAACCTCCTTCTGCCCTCCACGCCGTCCAATTCTCCGCCCGATCCCGAGGCGCAGGAGCAGTTCCAGAGAACGCGGGAAAAGCTGCGGCAGCAGCTGCGCGACGGGGTCCTGGAGGACCGGCAGGTCGAGATCGAGGTGCGACAGGATGCCATGCCGGCCTTCCGCATCTTCGGCGGGAGCGGGTTGGAGGAGATGGACGTCAGCCTGCGCGAGTCGCTCGGCGGCCTGTTCGGCACGCGCACGCGGCGCCGGCGCGTCAGTCTCAAGGAGGCGCGCGAGATCCTGCAGCGCGAGGAGGAAGAAAAGCTCGTCGACCTCGACGAGGTGAAACGGCTGGCGCTGGCGCGGGTCGAACAATCGGGGATCATCTTCATCGACGAGATCGACAAGGTGGCGGGACGTGAGCGGGGCCAGGGGCCGGACGTCAGCCGCGAGGGGGTGCAGCGCGACCTGCTGCCGCTGGTCGAGGGGACGACGGTCAACACGAAACACGGGCTGGTGCGCACCGACCACATCCTGTTCATCGCCTCCGGCGCCTTCCACGTCAGCAAGCCGTCCGACCTGATCCCGGAGCTGCAGGGGCGATTTCCGATCAGGGTCGAGCTGGGGCCCCTGGGGGCGAAGGAGTTCGAGCGCATCCTGATTGAGCCGAAGAGCGCCCTCATCGCGCAGTACAGGGCGCTGCTCCTGACCGAGGGGATCGAGCTGGTGTTCACCGGCGACGCGGTCGTGGCGATCGCCGAGCTGGCCGCCGAGGTCAACCAGCGCTCCGAGAATATCGGGGCGCGGCGGCTGCACACGATCATGGAGAAGCTGCTGGACGTCGTCTCCTTCGAGGCCCCCGACATGACGGAGCGCAAGGTCACCATCGACGCCGCCTACGTGCGACGCATGCTCGCCGACATCGTCAAGGACCAGGACCTGAGCCGCTACATCTTGTAACGGGGCATCCGTGCGCCGTCGAGCGCCGCTGCGCTGCGCTTCTCTCCCGGGGCTCCTCCTGGACGCCCTCCTCCTGGCCGCCCTGCTCCTCGCGTCCGGGTGCGGCAAAAAGGGACCGCCGCAGGCGCCGATCCGGATACTCCCGGGGCCGGCCCGTGAGGCCCGCGTGCGGCAGGTCGGCCCCGACGTCGTCCTCACCGCCCTCCTCCCCGATCGCAAGACGGACGGGACTCCTCTCGAGTCCGGCACCCAGGTGCGCGTCCTCAGGATGCCGGCCACCGCGACTCTGCGGCCGGGGCTGGTGTCGGCGCGTTACCTGGAGCGGCAGTTCGAGAGAGAAGCGAAGGTCGTGGCGTCGTTCGCGATCGACGGGAAGAAGGGACTGCCGCCGGGCGGCCGGCTGCGCTTCCGGGACCCGGCGCCGATGGCCGCGGCGGTGGCGCGGGGCCCCGTGCGCCATCTCTACGGCATCCTGGTGGTCGGCGCGGACGGCAAGCGGTCGGGGCTCACCCCGCCCCTGGAGATCGAAGTGCAGCCGCCGCCGGGAAGCGCTGCCAACCTGAAACTCGAGACGGCCGAGGGGGAGGTGAGGCTGGCCTGGGATCCTCCGGCGGGTCACGAGGCGCCTCCGGCGAGGCCGTCCGCCCCGCCGCTCCTCTACAATGTCTACCGCCGGACGGCGACGGAAGGCGAGGAGCCGGATGCGCCGCTCAACCCGCAGCCGCTGAAGGAGACGAAGTTTGTCGATCGGAGCTTCCGCTACGGCGAGGTCTACCGCTACTCGATCCGGGTCCTGGTCTCCCCGGGGCCGCCTCTGCGGGAAAGCGTCGCGACGCCTGAGGCGGAGGTGCGGCCGGTCGACGTCTACGCCGCCGCCGCGCCGACCGGACTGGCGGTGTCGCTCGAGGGGGGCGTCATCAAGGTGTACTGGTTCCCGAACAGCGA
>DASTNM010000406.1:0-2363 GCA_035762745.1 Candidatus Polarisedimenticolia bacterium | reverse complement strand
GGAGGAGGTCGGCCGGGGCGCGATGGGTGCGGTGTACAAAGCGAGTGACCCACGCATCGGCCGCGTCGTCGCCCTCAAGACCATCGCCTTCTCCTTCCCGCTCGGTCCCGGGGAGGAGGCCGAGTTCCTGCAGCGTTTTTACCACGAGGCCCAGATTGCGGGTCGACTGAATCATCCCAACATCGTCACGATTTACGACGTCGGCGAGAAGGGGGCGGAAGGGGACGCCTACATCGCCATGGAGTTCGTCACCGGCACCAACCTGCACGATCTTCTCGCAGGGGGAGGGCGTCTGCCGCTGGCCCAGGTCGCCGACGTCATCGGACAACTGGCCCAGGCGCTGGACTACGCGCACGAGAACGGCGTGGTTCACCGGGACATCAAGCCGGCCAACATCATTCTGACCGACAACGGGCAGGCGAAAATCCTCGATTTCGGCATTGCCCGTCTCGCGGCCGGTGGCCTGACACGCCCCGGTCGATTCTTCGGCACGCCGAATTACATGGCCCCTGAGCAGGTCACCGGACTGGAGGTGGATGGACGCGCCGACCAGTTCTCGCTCGGGGTGATCCTCTACCAGCTGCTGACCGGGGAGAAGCCGTTCGCAGGCGAGAGCGTCACCGCGATCTCCTATCAGGTGGTGAACGTCGATCCGCCTCCCCCCTCGAAGCTCAACCCCTCCCTCAGGCCGGCGTTCGACCGGGTTCTGAGGAAGGCCCTGTCGAAGGGGGTCTCGGGACGCTACGGCCGATGCCAGGACATGGCCGACGAGCTGAAGTCCGCGGTGGTCGAGTGGAGGGAGGCCTCGGACCAGTCGACACCGCGCACCCTGGTGTCGGGTCGCAAACCGGGAGAGCCGCCCTCGACGTCGGCGCCGGAGGGAGGCGTGAAGGGGATCACCTTCCTGGCTCCCCGTTGGTCACGTGTCCTGGTCGGAGGTGCCTCTCCGCTGGCCGTCGGCTGGGTGATCTTCCTGGTCTGCCTGGCGACCGTGGCCGGTGCGCCGTTCTTCCTGTACCGCTCCCTCTCCCGTGGCTCCAGCCGGGCTCCGGTCGGGGTCATGACCTCCCCCTTTCCTCCTCCCGAGGCCGGGGCCAAGGGGGAGCCGAGCGAGGCAGTTGCGCCGGAGGCCTCGGTCCCGGCCCGGCTCACGCTCAGCTTGACGCCGCGCTTCACCTCGGGGAGGGTCTTCGTGCGGATCGACGGTCGCCCCGCGCTGGACGACCATATCCGGATCAAAAGCAACCGGAGCCGCTGGGTCAAGAGTCTGACCGTCGCTCCGGGCCGGCATCGCATCGAAGTCCGCGTCACGAGCGGCGACCGATCCTTCGACGACATCCAGGGGATCGACGGGGATTTCCGGGCGAAAGAGAAGAAAGACCTGGCCCTGTCGCTGAGCCTGATCTCGAAGAGGCTGAAACTGCGGTTCGAGGAGCCGCCACAGGTGAAGGCGCGATGAAGCGACGAGAGATCCGCGGCGGACTGATCCTGGTGCTCCTGGCGCTCGCGTCGACCGAAATGGGCCGACCCTGCGTCGGAGCGGAGGTGGCGGGAGATCAGTCGCGCCGCGCCGAGGCCTTCCATCTCTATTCCATGGCGCAGCAGTCCCTCCTGGGCCGGGACTACGCCGAGGCCTTGACGTTGATGGAGCAGGCGGCCGCGCAGGACGACTCGCCCGGCCTTCTTCTGGAGCTCGCCCAGCTGCGTTTCTCCCTGAACGACCTCGATCGCGCCGCCGCGCTCGCCGAAAGGATCGTCGCTGCCGACCCGAAGCAGGTCGAGGCCCACAAGCTGCTCGGCGACATCTATCTGAGTCGGGGACGGGAGGGAAGCGACCCGGAAGCCAATCTGGCCCGAGCGGTCGACCAGCTCCGCGCTGCCCTCGAGGGCGACCCGGCCGACGAGGAGGCCTGCCGCTCGCTGGCGGAGATTTACTACCGCACGGGGCGGCTGGACGAGACGGCGGTGCTGCTCCAGACGTTCGCGCGCGGGCGCCCGCTCGATCAAGCGATGTCCCTGCTCCTGGGGAAGGCCGATTTGCGTACCGGTCGCTACGCAGAGGCTGAAGCGATCCTCACGGGGATCGTGGCGCGGTCCCCGGGAAACCTCGAAGCGGTCGACGCGCTGGCGGCGCTGTTCGAGTATCAGAAGAAATACGACGAGTCGATCGCTCTCTACGCAGGCCTGGTGCGCCACGGCTCGGCGACCGCGTACCTGCAGGATCGGATCGGCTCCCTGCATCTCCTGGCGGGCCGCTACCGCGATGCGATCCGCGAGCTGGAGGAGGGGCAGCGGCTGGATCCCGACGACACGCGGGGGCTCCTGGCGCTGGCTCAGGCGTACGAGGGCGCCGGGGACACCGC
>DASTNM010000405.1:0-8178 GCA_035762745.1 Candidatus Polarisedimenticolia bacterium | reverse complement strand
GAAGTTGCACAGGTTGAACAGCCCCTTGTGCAGGGCGGGGCGGGGACGGCCGACGGCCCAGAAGTAGGTCATGCTGACCGCCGCCAGGACGACCGCCTCCTGCACGCCGAACAGGGCGATGGCCGTCAGCAGGAACGGCTGCAGGGTCGAGATCCGGGCGTTGTGCCCGAGATGCAGGGTGTGCGGCGCCGAAATGCAGGCGAAGACGACCAGAAGCAGGAAGTCAGCGCTCAGGCCGACCATGCCGTGCATCAGGCTCTCCATGGCCGCCAGCCCGCCGAGCGTCATGATGGTCGCAAGAAAGAGGCTCATCCTGATGACCCTTCCCTCTGGCCCGCTGCCTCCCGTCTCGATCACGATCTCGTGACGCGCCAGGGCGGCGGCGTGCGGTCTGTCCAGGAGCAAGGGGGCTGCCAGACACGGTTTGGTACCGTGCGCCGCTAAGAGGGTTAAGGCTCAAATGCTTCGGCAGGGGCCATCATGGGGCCTTTCCGCGCCGTGAAATCCGCTCATGTGCTGCGACGATGGACACGATTTGCGTCAACGGTTGGGCGTCGGGCGGTTACCGGCATGCTTTCAGTCGGTTGAGGGGGGTCGGCGTGAACTGGACAGGCCTGTCCAGCGACGCAACACAGAGGGAGAGAGCCGCGGAACGCCCCGCAAACTCAGACAGTTAGGGTCTCCACCCACCTTGAATCCGCCCTGCGCGGACCTATATTCGGAAGCACGCGCGCGTGTGAGCGCGCCGGCCTCCGGCGGAGAAGCGGCGGGCGGGATGGTCACCCAGGGGATCGCATGGGCCTGAGCGGTTTCAAGGAGATCGTCAGAGATCTCACCCAGAGCGCCGAGCAGCGGGCGATCTCCAAGGCGCTGAAGCTGTACGCCAAGGGGGAGCTGGCGAAGGCGATCGAAATCCTCAAAGAAGCGCACGAGAAGTCCCCCGAGAACTCCGACATCCTGTTCGAGCTGGCTCGCTGCCAGGTCCTCTCCGACCGCGCGACGGAGGCGGCCGACGCGCTGCGCACCATCCTGCGCCGGAGTCCGAGGTCGTTCCAGAAGGTCAGCGAGATGATCGAGGAGATCCGCGCCCGCCACGTCAACGTCGGACCACTCTTCGACGCCGTGGCGGAGCACTTCATAAGGCACGACGACCTCAAGAGCGCCGTCGAGGCGATGGAGAGGATGAAGCCGGAGGAGATCCGCGCCTTCGTCCCTCGCCACCGCGGCAAGTGGGAGGGCCTCAAGAAGAACGCCCCCGAGGCCCGGATGGCCAAGGCCTCGCTGCTCTCGGCCTACTACCTGGCGCTGAGCCACGAGGTGCTGCGCGAGTACGACAAGGCGGCCGAGATCTATGGCAGCGTGGCGCGCACGAACCCGGAGGAGATGGAGCGCTTGCTCCGGCGCTTCGAGGCGCTCCTGGCGAAAGACTATCAGAACTCCGTGCTGCGGGTCGCGGTCGGCGAGCTCTACCTCGACACCGGGCACGAGGAGGAGGGGGGGAAGCAGCTCGCCCTCGCGCTGGAGACCGACCCGCGCGCGGCGCCCACGGTGGCCGAGCGGGTCGCCGCCCACCTTCAGGAGAAGGGGGAGCGCATCGACCTGCGCTGGGTCCTGGTTCAGGCACTGCTCGCATCCCAGGACAACGCCGGCGCCCTGGAGGCGATGCGCCCGCTGGTCGAGGCCGGGGCGCTTCTCGACCAGGTGGTCATGACGCTGCAGCCCCTGGCCGCCGCCGATAAATCCGGTCCGGCGCGGCGCCTGCTGGCGGCCGCCCTGGCGCGGCGGGGGCAGGCGCAGTCGGCGCTCGACACGCTGCTCCAGATCGCCGAGGACGAGGGAATCAAAGTGATCCGCGAGCCGCTCGAGGCGCTCGTGGCGGCCCATCCCGCCTTCCCGCGCGCGCACCACATCCTGGCCGACATCCACCTGGCGGAGGGGCGCGCCGCCGAGGCGGTGCAGTGCATGCGACAGGCGCGCGACCTCGCCCCCGGCGAGGAGAGCCTCCTGGTCCCGAAGCTGACGCGCCTGCTCGAAGCCGATCCGGCCGCCGCCGACGCGCACCTTCTTCTGGCCGACCTGCTGATCAAGTCGGGTGAGATGGAGCGAGGCGTCGTCGTCCTGAGACACCTGGTGCGCTTCGCGCCGGCCTCGTCGGGCGAGGCGCTGGCGCGCTTCGCCGGGGTCCTGAAGGGAGAGGCGGGGGTCGCCAGGGCGCGTCTCGGCGCCGCCGAGGCCTGCCTCGAGCTGAAGCGCTTCCCCGAGGCGCAGCAGCACCTCGCCGCCCTCGCCGCCTCCAACCCCGAGCTGGCCGCCGAGTTCCTGCACGTCGTCGGTCTCCTCTCCGAGGCGGCGCCCGATCTCCACGCCGCCAACGTCGAGATGCTGCGGGCGCTCGAGCCGAAGTGCCCCGTGCCGCACGCGGTGCACTTCGCCCTCGCCGAGGCCGCTTTCCACGGCGGCGACTTCGCCGCGGCGGCGACCGCGTTCCGGGAGGTCCTCGACGCCGTCCCGGAGCGGACCGAGGAGGTGCGCTCCGCCCTGGAGCGGTTCGACCGCGACGACCCGAGCGGCGCGGAGGCGCGCTACCTCCTGGCCTCGCTCTACCTCGATCGTCGTGACCACGCCGCCGCTCTCGCCGAGCTGGGGCGCGGGGGCGCCGTCAATGGCGCTCTCCTGTCGCGGGTCCTCACGAAGTACGAGCAGATCCTGTCGGCGAGCCCGGACGACCTCGAGGCGCGCGTCGGCTTCGTGCAGGCTCTGGTGCTCGGCCGGCAGTTCGACCGGGTCCTCTCAGTCGGGCAGGAGACGCTGAAGCTCAAGGACGACCAGTCGACGGCGCGCATCGCCCTGGCGATGGGCGACGCGTTGCGCGAGAAGGGAGACTCCGACAGCGCGGTGAAGCGCTACTTCTCGGTCTACGGGCGCGATCGCTCGCTCGGCCGGGAGGTGGTCGACCGGCTGAAGCGTCTGATCGATGCCGAGGGGACCCACCCGCTCGCCTCCCTCGCGCTCGGCAAGGTGCTGGGGTCGGAAGGACGGGGAGCGGAGGCGGTCGAAGCGCTGCGCGCCGCGGCCGCCTCGGATCCGAAGCTCGCCGACACGGTCCTGAACGAGCTGCAGGGTCTCATCGCCTCATGCCCCGCCGACCCCCAGCCGGGCCTGGCGACGCTGGCCCTTCTCCTGGAGAGGCGCAATACCAAAGAGGCGATCCAGCTCGTCTCGAGTCTGCTCGACGCGCACCCCGGCCTGGCTTCGGACCTGGCCGGGCACCTGGAGCGGATCCTGGCGCTCGAGCCGAACCAGCCCTTCGCCGTCTACGAGAGCGGACGGGCGCTGCAGCTCCTGCAGGCCTACCCGCGCAGCGCCGCCCAGTACGTGGCCGCCTTCCGGCTCGATAATTCACTGGCGGCGATGATCCTCAAGAGGCTGCAGGAGATCATCGTGGCGGCGCCGACCTGCCCCGACCCCTACCTGTCGGCCTGCGCCATCCACGCGGCCAGGGGGAAGTTCCTGGCGGCGGCCGAGAAGATCCAGCAGGCGTTCGAGAAGATCCCCACGGAGACCGAAAGGCTCCTGCCGCGTCTGGAGGAGATCTGGAAGCAGCACCGGGGGAATTCCCGTCTCACGCTGCTGTTCGCCGATGCCTGCCTCAAGGCCGGCAAGCACCAGAAGGCCCTGGCCGCCTTCACCGAGGCGGCGCAGAAGGACGCGACGGCGGCCGATGCCGCTTTCACCGGGCTCGAGGCGATCGTCAAGGCCTGCCCGAAGATGGGTGAGGCCTACCTGGCGCGGGCCCGTGCCCACGCCCGCAAAATGCGCACCGACAAGGCGCTCGCCGACCTCGACCGCGCCAGTCGTCTCGAGGCCCACCTGCTGCCGGAGATCACGGAGGAGACCGAAGCGCTGCGCGCCCGCGTCCCCGACTCCTACCCCGGCGCCATCCTGCTGGCCGATCTCTACATGGCGGCCGGACGCGACACGGAGGCGAGCCGGCTCCTGCAGGCGGAGATGGAGAAGGGCTGTGGGAAAAACGAGCGGCTGTCGATGCTGGTCCGCCTGTGGCGCATCGCGGCGGGGCGGCACGACGACGAGTCGGCCCGCACCTGGATGACCGAGGCCTCCCGCCTGGCGACCGACCGCAACCAGTTCTTCGCCCGCGTGCACGAGGTCTACGTCGGCCAGCTGCGGGCGGAGGCGGCCCGCATGCGCGACCGCCTCGAGCAGGGGTCCAAGCGCGGCGCCGATCTCGAGACGCTCCTGCGGGATCTGATCGAGCTCGGCGAGGTCGAGGAGGCGCGCGTGGCGCTCGAGAAGCACCACGGCGCCCTGGACGCGCCTCAGACGGCGCGTCTGCGCGCCGAGATCGCCCTGCGCCGGGGCGACTATCCGCGCGCCGCCGAGCAGCTGCGGGCCCTGGGCGCGAGCAAGGCCCTGGCCTTCGGCGCCGCCCGCGCCGGCGACTACGCGCTGGCAGCCCGGACCCTCGAGGCGCTGGCGACGAAGAGCGATGACGCAACCCTGACCACGGCGCTGCACAAGGTCTACCGTGACCTGGTGGCGCGCGACCTGATGGGTGGCCGGGTGCGGCTGCAGGCCGAGACGACACTCACCTTCGAACCGGGGGCGGCACGGTGACGACGACGATCTGCCCGATGCTGTCGGCTCTCAAGCCGACGGACGACAATGGCCAGGCGGTCAACCGCGAGTGCATCTACGAGCAGTGCCGCTTCTTCAGCCTCGAGCAGCGCGACTGCAACCTGATGCTCGCCAGCCGCGCCATGATCCAGACGGCGCGCGACGCGGCGAGCCGTCCGGCGACGGGCGGGCCCGGGTCCGCCGACGCGTCCGTGGGCGTCGATCTCGACCGGCGGGTGACCGAGGTGGGCAAGGACCTGCTGCACTCCTCCCTCGAGGTGCAGGGGGTGGTGCGTGAGGCCGGGCAGGCGGTGCTCGAGCGGATCAACGCCCTGGAGACCAGGCTCTCCGGGATCGACGAGGTCCTGGGGAGATCCACCGGGATCGAAGCGGCGCTGACGAAACGCCTGGAGGAGACGGAGACCCGGCTCGCGGCGCGCCTCAAGGAGCGGATCGACGAGGTCGAGAACAGCGTGAGCGGCGCTCTGGCGCATCGTCTCGCCGGGCTGGAGCAGGCGAACGCGCAGGCGGCGCTGTCGCTGACCACCTCGGTCGAAGGCTCCATCGGGGGCCTGGCGAGCCGGCTGGAGGCGCAGGCGACGTCGGCCGGCACGGTCGAGACCGCGACGACCCGGGTCAGCGAGCAGGTCAACGCGCTCGCCGGGCAGGTGGCCTCGCTCGTCGACCTGCAGCAAAAGGTGGCGGATCGCCTGCTGGAGGAGATGTCGCTCCTGGTTGCGACCGTCACGAAGCATGAGCAGGCGCTGGCGGGTCTCGACAAGAAGATGGACCGCGCCGCCGAGGACAACCTCCAGGTCTCGCAGCTCATCACGCTCGTCAAAGGGCAGGCGGAGAAGACCCACGCCGCCCTGCGCACCATCAACGAGGGGAACCGCTCGGTCATCCTGGCTATCGAGACGCAGCTGCAGCGCGACCAGGCGGACCTGTCGCGCAAGCGGGCCGACGAGGCCCTCGAATGCAACAACCGCGGCGTCGCCCTCTACTACCGCGGCGCCCTCGAGGGGGCGCGCGACGCCTTCCAGCAGGCGCTGAAGCTGCAGCCCGAGTATTCCGAGGCCTGGAACAACCTCGGCCTGGCGCTGTCGCGGCTGGGGCAGGAGAAGGGGGCGGTCGAGGCGTTCCAGAAGGCGCTGACGATCGATCCGCGCCTCGGCGAGACCTACAACAATCTGGGATTCCTGTACCACGCCTCGTCGCAGTTCGAGCGCGCCATCGAGATGTTCGGCCAGGCGATCGAGAATGCCGCCGACTCCTCCATCGCCTACACCAACCTCGGCAACTCCTTCTACAAGATGAAGCAGTCCGAGAAGGCGGTCGAGGCCTGGCGCCGCGCCCTGGAGCTCGACCCGATGAACGAGAACGCCCGGCGCGGCCTGCGGATGTTCCAGCAGGAGCCGGCGAGCAACTAGGAGCCGCATGGCGAACGACGCGCGGGACATCTACCAGCGCTTCGAGGCGGAGGTCAGAGCGCCGGCCCGCCGGCTGCTCCTCGATGCCTTCCTCCCGTCCCCCGAGACTCTCGCCTCGGCCGTCGCCCCTCCCCCGCCCCTGCCCATGCCCGAGCCTTCCGCCGACGAGATGGGCGCCTTCGCGCGGCTCGAGGCGGAGGAGCCGGTCCCGCCCCCGAAGCCGAAGGCGAAGAAGAAGCGCGCCGTCCCGCCCAAGAAGGAGGCGCCGAAGTCGCTGCAGGACGAGGTCGCCGAATTCATGAACCGCGACCAGACCGCTCTCTCCCCCGAGGATGACCTCGACTCGTTCCTCAACTCGAGCCTCGCCCCGGACGTCGACCCCGACCCCAAGCCCGACCCCGAATCGAAGTAAGCGCGGCCCGGCGCCCAAGTCACCCGCCGCGTCGAGCACCGGACGGGCTATGATCGCCGCCGCTCCCCCCGATCGACGGCTCGACCGTCGCCCTGGCGCCGCGCATGCGAAGCATCGAAGGCCACCCTGACTTCGGCATCCTCGAGCGCCGGCTCGTGGATCTCGTCCGCGCGCACCGCGCCGAGGCGGGCGCGCCGGCTTCCGGCCGGGCCGCCGCCGGGGCCCCGCTCCCGGCCGGCCTGGCGCCGCTGGCGATCGTGGCGCCGACCCGGCGGCTGCTGGCCCACCTCCGGGTCCGCCTGGCGAGCGAGTTCCCCGCGCTGCTCGGCGTGCATTTCTTCCACCACGACTCGCTGGCGCACGCGGCGGCGAACGCCGCAGGGATCGTCCTTCCCCGATCGCTGCCCGACAGCGTCAAGGAGGCGATCCTGCTCGAGGCGATCAGGGCGGCCGGCGGCGCGCTGGCGACCTACGTCCACGACCGGCCCGGGAGCGTCGCGGCGCTCTTGGCCTCGATCGAGGACCTGCGGGAGGCGGGGGTCGATCCGGAGGCCGCGCTCCGGGCCCCGGGACTGGAGCGTGCGGGACGCGACCTCCTGAGCCTCTACTCGGCCTACGCGGCGCGCCTCGATCGTCTCGCCGCCCGCGGAGTCTCGGACCGCTCCGGCGCCCTGCGCGCCGCCCTGCCGCACGTGCGGGCCTTCGGCCGGCGTTTCCACCTGGTCGTTCATTACGGCGCCTACGAGCTGATTGGCGCCAACCTGGCCCTGCTGCGCGCGCTTCAGGAGTCGGGCGCGCCGCTGGTCGATCTCACCCCGTTCCATGCGACGGCTCCGGCCTACGGCTACGCGCGCGGCTTCTGGCGGGAGTTCGTGGGGACCCTCCCCGCCGAGATCCGGAGCGGCGGCCCGAGCGATCGCCTCCTCGGGGACCGGCTCCCGGGCCTCTACGACGAGGCGGCTGAGCCGCCGAAGGTCGACACGGCTCGGATCGACTTGTTCCACGCCCAGGGGGCGGCCGCGGAGCTGCGCGAGGTGGCGCTGCGCATCCTGGCGCTGCATCGCGACGAGAAAATTGCGCTGCGCGACATCGCCGTCGTGGCCCGCACGCTCGAGCCGTACGCGTCGCTCCTCGAACCGGTCTTCTCGGAGCACGGGTTGCCGTTCGTCACCACCGCCACCCTCGGCGCGCTGCGGGAGGCGCGGGTGCAGGCCACGCTGCACCTGGTGCGTTGCGTCACCGGCGACTTCGAGCGCCAGCCGCTCATCGACCTGTGCCGCAGCGGCCTGCTCGATCTGAAAACGGCGGACGCCGGTCACGCCGCCCACGAGTGGGATCGCCTCAGCCGCGAGTGGCAGGTGGCGGGCGGCTTCGACGTCTGGACGCGCGACCTGCCGCGCTGGCTCGAGGGGTGGGAGCCGTGGCTGCCGGACGACGCCGACGCCGCGAGCCGCGCCGGCGCCGCGCTCCTCAAGGAGGGGCGACTGCGCCAGGCGCGCTCCCTGGCCGCGGCGGTCGGGGAGATGCGGAGCGCCGCCCGGCCGCTCCTCGAGTCCTCCGGCTGGCAGGCCTTCTCGGAGGCCCTGCGCGCTCTCGCCGGCGCGCTGCTCGGATTGGCGCTGGACGAACGCGACGACCAGGTCCTGGAACACGGCGAGGCCGCCGTCGCGGACGCCCTCGCCGCGCTGCGGGACCTCGAGC
>DASTNM010000404.1:0-6376 GCA_035762745.1 Candidatus Polarisedimenticolia bacterium | reverse complement strand
GTTGAGATCGGTCGCGGTGACGAGGTAATAGGCGTCACCCGTCGCCGCCAGGGCGGCGCCGGGGTCGATGAAGGTGGTCGTCGAGCCACCGGCGATCACGACGAGCGGAGGCGTCATGAAGGGCAGGAAGCCGGGGGTCGGGCCGCGGTAGACGTTGTACTGCACCACTGTCGTGGCGCGGCCGTAGATGTCGACCGTCGGGCGGCTCCAGGTCAGCACAAGGTCGTTCCCTGCGACATTGAGCGTCAGGTCGGAGATCGCCCGCGGCGGGGAGATCCCCTGGATCAGGTGCGGCACGTTGAAGGTCTCGGCCGACTTGAGGCTCTCGTTGCCCGAGGTGTTGGTGGCGCTGAGCGCCATGTAGTAGGCGACCCCGTCGGTCAGCCCGGCCAACAGAGTCGAGGTGGCGTCCTTCCCCAGGGAGACCTTCGCGGCATACGGTCCCCCCGGCTGAGTCCCGTAGTAGAGGTTGTAGCCTTTGAGATCGGTCTCGCTGTTCGCCTGCCAGAAGACCTGGAGCCTCCCTCCCGTGCCGGGGTCGGACGAGGTCAGCCCCTTCGGCACCGCGGGAGGACCCGGGTTGAGGGGCCGGGCCGAGACGCAGTCGGGGCCGCCGTCGCAGTCGGTGTTGAAGTTCGAGGCCGCGCCGATGAACCCGTCCCCGTCGAGGGAGGACGCGTAGTAGTAATAGCTCGAGGCGTTGGCGACGGAACGATCGACGCAGGAGGTCGCCGTGACCGGGTCGCAGGCGACCGGCGCATACCGCGCGCAGGAGGCCGAGGTCTCGAGGTTGCAGAGGGTCGAGACGTTCGTCCCGGCGGCGACCGGCCCGGCACGGTAGATCCGGTAGGCGGCGACCGGCGTCGAGGGGGCCGACCAGGCGAGGCGGACCTCGGCGTTTCCGGCGCTGGCGGTCAGCCCGGTCGGAGGGGGCGGCGCGGGGATCGGCAGGACGGTGGCCGGGTCACCGAGCAGGGAGTAGCCCTGCACGTCGATGACCGAACCCCTGCTCCAGAAGCCGAGGCGCAGGTTGTCGGCGGCCGCCCCGATCAGTCTCTCCTTCCGCGGCCCCAGGACCGTGTCGAAGAGGAAGTCCCGCACTGTCTGGCCGACGATCACGTTCGCCAATCCCGAGGGGGCCAGGCTGGCGATGGCGCCGCCCAGAGAATTGTTGACCATCTCCTCCCCGAGCGACCCGGTCGGCAAGAAGTAGTGGAAGCCCCCGGTGAGGCAGTTGACCGTCACCAGGAACGGCAGCGGACCGTTCCGCAGCCGGTCGGCGTCGTCGCTCGAGAAGAAGACCGTGTTGCGCCCCCAGACGTCGAAGCCACCGTGGCCGATGTACGAGAGGATCGCCGCCCCCCCGTTCAGCGCAGTGATCAGGTCGTTCTTGAACAGGGTCGTGTCGGTCCCGTTCCACGGCGCCCGGTTGAAATAGAGCGGCGGGCTCGGCGCGCTGTAAGGCGCGGCGGCGAAATAAGTCGCGGCCAGGTCGTCCTGCACCGCCTCGAAGCCCGCCGCCTCGTTGCTGTCGGCCCCGTCGCTCGCCACCAGGATCCCCCTCCCTTTCCAGTCCCCGGGCGGAGGTGATTCCTCGTAGCGCCGGATCTTGTCGAAGACCGCCTCGGAGGCGGCGGCGGTGCGGGTGCTGATCCGACCCAGGTGGACGTCCGGCACCTGGTCGCCTCCCCGGAAGGAAGCGATCCAGTTGTCGCTGCTGTAGTAGCCGATGATCGAGTTCATGGTGAGCATCATCGGTGTCGGGACCTGGTCGATGTACCAGTCGGGCCTGTTCAGCGTGTCCTTGTAATCGGGCGTGGCGTCACCCACCAGGAGCACGAACGACAGCGGCCGGGCCAGCCCGTCGGCCCCCTTCCAGTTGTTGAAGGCGTAGTCGAGGAAAGTGCGCAGGGCGTTGACGTCGCGCAGGCCGTAGCTGAACTCGTCGTAGATCTGGTCGACGAAGACGATCTTCGAGGTCAGCCTCTGGGTCCGCCAGCGATGCGCCAGAAGCGCTTCGAGGGCGCTGCCCGGGGTGGCTCCGCTCGGGGTGGCGTCGACCGTGTCGCGGGAGGCGATGACGACGATGTCGGCCGCGTTCGCCGGGTCCTGGAGGACCGGATCGGCCGCGCGCACGATCGCGTCGGGCTGCAGACGCAGTCCGTTCGGCCCGGCGACGTGGAAGGCGCGCACCGGGGGCGCCGAGGCGCTTGCGTCGCGGGGCGCATCGAAGGTGTAGGAGAAACTGGTCGAGCCGCCGACCGTGGCGTTCGTGATCAGGATCGGATCGGCCTCGTTGCCGCCCGCCAGGTTGCGGCTGACGTCGTAGATCGTCGGTGAGGCCCCGGTGAAGCCGGTGACCTGGAAGCGGGCGTCCTGGTTCGGATAGGTGAACGACAGGACGTCGCTCAAGGCGTTGAAGTTGCGCCGGTATCCGACGCTGACGAAGCTGGGGTACTGCCGGTCGACGCTCACCCCGGCGAGGCCGGGCGCGCTCAGGTGGATGGTCACGGGGTTGGTGAGAAACCCCCGCGCCTCGGAAAAGGCCTGCGACGTGGCCAGGGTCTCGCCGTCCCACAGGAGCTCAGCCCCCCCGCCGGTATCGGCGTTGAGCCAGATCCTGGCGCGATGGTCGGGGGCGATCCCGATCAGGTCCGAGCCGCCGCGCATCTGGAACACCACGCTGGCGCTCCAGGTCCCCGGCGCGATCCCCGGCAGCGCCAGGCTGAGATCACGCTGGGCCTGGGTGCCGCCGGCCAGGAGCGACGGCATCGAGAAGAAGGGATCCGCATCTCCGACGGGGATGTAGATGTTGTTCTCCTCCCAGACGGCCGTCTCCTGGAAGTCGGCGGCGATCGCGAAGCCGGCGCTGAACTGGGCGCCGCTGACCTGCGGGATCCGGCGCTGCGCCCCCACCGTGCCGCCGGCGCTCAGCCAGTAGACCTGCGTGTCGGTGAAGTCGTTCGCCTGGTAGATGCTGGCGGCGGCCGACCCCTGGTTGAAGTTCTCGCGCGTCGGCGGCTCGCTCTTCGGGCGGCCGAAGAACTCCAGGAAGTCGCCGGCGTCGAAGCGACCGTCGGCTTCCCCCGACGCGCCCGTGGCCTCCCGGATCGAGATCGGCACCTCGACCCCTTCGGCCGTGAGAACCAACGTGCGCGGATCGACGCCGGCGGCCACCATCTCGGGGGCGTTGGTGCTCAGGTAGGCGTAGCTCAACCGATAGATGCCGCTCTTCGAGACGAGCAGCTTGTAGCGCGCCCCCCCCGCGGCGGCCTGCAGGCTGGTCGACGCCGCGGACATCGTGGTCGACGCCGTCTCGGGGCTGACGCCGCCCGGGCTGGCGGCCCGGAAGAGCCTCCCCTGCTCGTAGTTGACGAGGCTCTTGCGGTAGGTCTCCTCGAAGAACGGGTCGGCCGGGGCGGGCTGGTCGGGGAGGCCGAGCGCGGCGCCGCCGAACCGGACCTCGGCCTCGACTTCGGAGAAGAAGCGGGCGTGGCGCCGGCCGGGATTGTAAAGGATCGGCGTGTAGATCACCTCGACGAAGCGTTGCGCGCGCAGGTAGCCGACCGAGCCGAGCCGGACCGGCGCCGCCGGGAACTCGGCGTCGTGACCGTAGATGGCGGCGTCGGGGGTGTAGTCTTCGTCGTACTCGAGGAGGTCGCCGTCCGGCGGCGCGCCCGCGGACCGACCGTCCGGCGACCCGGCACCGGTCGATTCCGGCCGCCGCTCCTTGCGGCGCACCGCACCGCGCGGCTTCTCGACCCGGTCGCGCACGCGGACGGCCGGCACCGGCGCCAGGTCGAGGCCCGCAAGCGTCTCGGATTTCACCGCGAGGATTTGCAGCTCGGGGATGCTGCCCTCCGGGATGGCGACGAGCAGGACCCGCAGCGGCAGGAGCGGCTCGCCCGGGCGGCTGCTGAGGCCGAACCCTTCGATGCGCGGGACGACGCCGTGGCCATCCTCGGCCGGCACGAAGAGGGGGCGGCCGGCGGTCAGGCGGAGCGGAGCGGCGTCAGGCGGGGACTGCGTCGCCCCCTTGCCGGGGGCGGCCATCAGAGCCAGGGCCAGGCCGAGACAGGCTGTCCGGAGGAACGAAGATCGCATCTTGAGCCGGCGCCGGGCCGGACGTTACCTCCCTGGGGAGAGGCAGCGGACGTCTTGGGTGAAGCGCGTCACATGCTGCATTTGGTGAGGACTCCCCCGGTATCCTCGACCGTCTCCCCGGTCTTCGCTTTCCACGACTCGTAGGCCTGCTTGCGGAACTCGGCGTTCTTCAGCGTCTGCGGGTAGAGACTCATCGGATCGCCGGTCTGCAGATCGGCGACCCCCAGGCAGAAGTTGCAGAAGCCGCCGGCGCCTCCGGACTTATGCTCACCCTGGAGCTTCCCGGTCATCTCGACGGCCGTCTTGCGCACTTCGATCAGGACCGGCGAATTGCGCCACATGTCGTGCAGGCGGTCCAGCTCCTTGATGTTTCCCGCCTTGCGGCGCCATTGCACGCAGGGGTAGATGTTCCCGTACGGGTCGATGGCGAACGACGAGCGGCCGGTGCCGCAGACCGCCTCGATCCCCGCCTCGTTGCGCGGCTTCGGCACCAGCTCCTGGCGCGGCCCGGCGTAGGCGTCGTCGGTCCAGTAACGGCGCAGGAAGTCGTCGCTCGCCATCAGCGAGAGCGGGTCCTTGTCCCCGTCGTCGCGCGGCGTGATCACCGGGTCGAAGACGATCGTCGCCCCCAGCCCGATCGCCAGGTTGTAGACGTCGAGGACCTCGTCCTGGTTGTCCCTGGTGACCGGGCACTTGAGGTTGACCTTGATCCCCTGCGCCCGCAGGTGCCGCACGGCGTCGATCACCCGCTGCAGCGATCCCGGCACGCAGGTCAGCCTCTCGTGCGTCTCCGGCTTCGCCCCGTGGATGCTGATCTCCATCTCGACCGGGTTGGCTATCTCTTTGATCTTCTTCGCCATCGCCTCGTCGATCAGGTAGGCGTTGGTGTAGATGCGCAGGGCAAAGCCGAGCTCGCGCGCCCTCCGGGCGATGTCGAAGAAGTCCCTGCGCACCAGCGGCTCGCCGCCGCTCAGGGTCAGGTAGAGGATGTTGAAGTCGGCCAGCTTCCGGAGGGCGTCGAAGACCTCCTGGGTCGTCATCTCCTTCTGGCCGGTCGGGCAGTTGTAGCAGAAGGAGCAGGCGTGGTTGCAGACGAAGGTCAGCTCGAACAGCGCCGACATCGGCACGGCGCGGTTCCAGTTGCGCGTGGTGATCTGCTCCAGGGCGTTGGCCATCTCACCTCACCATCTGGTGCTCGCGGAGCTCGGCGACGAACTCGAGGATGTCGCGCCGCGCCTGATCCGGCGTGGTGTCGAACTCCTCCAGGACCGAATCGAGGATCTGCCTCAACGTCCGCTTGCCGTCGATCTGGTCCCAGACCTTGCTGCCGACTTCGTTCAGGACGTCGACCTCCGCCTGGTCCGGCAGGACCACCGTCGCCTGGCCGTCGTAGATCCGGTAGGCGGCGTTCGGGTTCTTGGTCAGCACGGTCTCGAGATCCATCGCCTCAGGACTCCCCGACGACGCCCCAGAAGGCGTCGTCCTTGCGGAAGCGTAGCCGGTGGACCGGCACCTCGGCGACCGCCCGCGCCACCACCTCGAGCGCCCGCGCCGCCTGCTTCGTCTCCTGCATCACGAACGGCAGGCTGCCGGCCAGCTCGGCCAGCGCACGCGCCGGGCCGAGGGACTCGCGCTCGACCGAGCGGCTCTGCACCAGCCGGTTGAACGAGGCGATCGGGAACGAGGCGCCGGTCTCGGGCACCCGGTGATGCGCCATGCCGAACGGGATGCCGGCCGCCTCGTAGCGCCCCCCCTCGCCGCGCACCACCAGCGTCAGGTCGTCGCTCAGGATCGTGTCGCCGGGCGACAGGTGGGTCACCGTCGTCTTGCCGCTGCCGGAGGGACCGAAGAAGACGTAGGCCTTGCCGGCGCGCACCACTCCCGACCCGTGCAGCAGGAAACCACCGCTCTCCAGGACGTAGGAGGCGGTCAGGACCCGGAGGAAGTTCTCCAGCCCGCGCTCGAACAGGTGGCCTTCCGGGCTCACGAGCGCCAGCAGGGCGCGCCGGCGCTTCGCCTCGACCCGGCCGGCGAACTCGTAGGTCCATAGCACCAGGCGCTCTCCCGCCACGCGGCTCTCGAGCCGGTAGGTCTCCGCCCTGCCGCGCGGCGTGGCCAGAAACTCCTCGACCGGAGCCTGCCGCAGAGCGACGGTGATCGGGGCGCCGCAGCCTGCCGTCGCGGCGAACCGGTCCGGGGATACCGTGAACGGCCGGAAGCGCTCCGGCAGCCCTTCGGCCTGCCGCCGCGAAAGCCCCTCGAGGCGCATCCG
>DASTNM010000403.1:0-5155 GCA_035762745.1 Candidatus Polarisedimenticolia bacterium | reverse complement strand
GGGCGGATGGCGAGTTCGGCGGGGGTGAGGGCCCTCAGCCCCCGCCGTAGACCGTGATCGTCACCGGCTCCGAGCGCAGCGCCCCGGCCGCCGCCTCGATCGAATGCGTCCCGGGGCGGAGCGTCCAGGAGGTCGAGTAGGGGGGCGGCACACGGGCCGCCTCCGCGCCGTCCACGAGCCAGACCACCTCGCCCGGGGCGCCGCGAACGCTGCAGCGCAGCTCGAGCGTCTGGAAGCGGCGCGGCAGGTCGGGGACGATGACGTAGGCGTCGCCGTGCGCCGGCGTCACGACGCTCAACGGCAGGCCGCGCGTCGGATCGAGAAGGGCGCGGGCGCCGCTCTCCGCCGGCGCGTAAGGGCGCCCGGCGTCGCCGCCGGACGGGTCGGGCGCGGCGACGGCCAGCAACCCCTCGTGCGCCGCCCAGTCGCGGTAGAGCGGCGGCCAGGCGATCGACGGCGTCCCGTCGGGCGCCGCCGAGTGCCAGTCGCAGCGCGCCACCGGCCTCTGGCCGGGGCGCAGCAGCTCGGAGACGGTGATCGGGCAGGCGGGGGAGGGGACCAGGCCCGAGAGCGCGCAGAGCGACAGGCGCGCGAGACCCGGCGGCGGAGGACCGAGCGTGTCCTGCGTCGCGAGATCCTGTCCGTTGCGGGCCAGCTCCGCCCAGGCCAGCATCACCTCGCGCCAGATCGTGCCGGCCCCCGAGACGCCGCTGACGTTCCCCATCGGCGCGCGGTCGAAGTTTCCGCACCAGACCCCCACGACCACCTCGCGCGTGCCGCCGACGCACCAGTTGTCGCGGAACCCCTCGCTCGTGCCGGTCTTGACCGCCGCGGCGAACGGCAGCCGCAGGACGCTCCACGGTCCGAAGGCGGCGGCGCGGGCCTCCGGGTCGGCGAGGATGTCGACCACCTGGGCCGCCGCCTCCCTCGAGCAGACGCGGCGCGGCGCTCCGGGCCTCGGCCGGGCCAGCACCTCGCCCCCGGGGCCGAGGATCGCCCGCCAGGAGCTCGCCCCGCGCCACTCCCCGCCGCGCAGGAGGGCCGCGTAGGCCAGCGTCAGCTCGTCGAGCCGCACTTCGCCCGCGCCGAGCGTCAGACCCAGGCCGTAGAGATCGGGATCGTCGCGCAGTGTCGTGAGCCCGGCCCGGCGCAGCGTCTCGAGGAGCGCCGGCGGGCCGAGGGCGTGCAGCAGGAAGGCGGCCGGCACGTTGACCGAGCAGGCGAGGGCCTGCCGGGCGCGCAGCGGGCCGTGGTAGCGCTCGTCGTAGTTGCGCGGCGTCCAGGTGCCGGTGCGCCAGACGAAGGCGTGCGGCAGGTCGGGCAGCACCGTCGCCGGAGTGAAGCCGCGATCGAAGGCGGCGGCGTAGGTGAACGGCTTGAGCGCCGATCCCGGCTGGCGCGGAGCGCGCGAGCCGTCGATCGCGCCGCCGGGCTGGTCGAGGTCGACCCCCGACCCCTCGATCGCCAGCCACTCGCCGCGCTCCACGTCGAGGACGACGATCGCCGTCTGGTGCACGCCGTGCTCTGCCAGATCGCGCAGCCTCTGCCGGGCGATCGCCTCGACCCGCTTCTGCAGTCCGAGATCGAGCGTCGCGGCGACCCGCACCGCCCCCTCGGGAGGCGGCCCCACCTCCTGCTCGAGGCGGCGCAGGAAGTGCGGCGCCTCGAGGCGGAACGGCTGCCGTGCCAGGACGATCGGCTCCGCCAGCGCGGCGCGGCACGAGGCGTCGTCCAGGAAGCCGCCACGCGCCATGCGCCGCAGGACGGCGTCGCGCCGCGCCCGCAGCGCCTCCTCCCCCTTCCAGGGGTTGGCGACGGAGGGCGAGCGCGGCACCGAGGCGAGCAGCGCCGCCTCGGCGGGGGAGAGCTGGGAGGCCGGCTTGCCGAGATAGAGATTGGCCGCCGCCTCGAAGCCGATGATCCGGTTCCCCATCGGCGCGCGCGACAGGTACTCGGCGAGGATCGCCTCCTTGCCGAGCACCCGCTCCAGCCGCAGCGCCAGAAGGATCTGGGCGACCTTGGCTCGCGGGCCGCGCGGGCGGGGATCGAGCAGGTGGGCGAGCTGCATGGTGATCGTCGAGGCGCCCGAGACGACCCGCCCGGCGCGCAGGTCCTGCCAGGCGGCCCGCGCCAGCGCCAGCGGATCGACGCCTGGGTGCAGGAGGAAGCGGCGGTCCTCGGCCGCCAGGACGGCCTGCACCAGGTGAGGCGAGAGGTGCCCGGCGTCGACGCGCCGGAAGCGCCCCCCCTCCTCGTCAGGGAGGGAGCGCAGCGACTCGCCGTGCCGATCGACGATCTCGAGCGAGACCTCGGGCGCGCGGGAGAGCAGGAGGCGCGGGTCGGGGGCGGCGAAGCGCACCGCCAGCGCCAGGGCGGCGAGAGGCAGACCGAGAAGCGCCGCGGCCAGGAGACCGGCCCGCCGCAGCCGCCCGGCGCCCCGGGGCCGCCCGCAGCCCCGCGCGTCGCCCTCCCGCGTCACTTCTGCTCCGGCGGCGCCACCTCGAAGGCGCCCGCCGAGGTGGTGGAGAAGATCTCCGGGGCGTACATCTCCTCGGCGTGGGCCGGCGCCACCAGGAAGGAGCCCGAGGTGGTGGCGCGGCACTTCACGAGGTGCGTGACGCGCCCGGGCAAAAGCTCGGTGGCATAGAGGATGATCCGATCGTCGCGCAGATCGACATGATCGAAGCCGGGCCGCCACCACTCCTCCTCGTCGGCCTCGCCCCCTTCGCCGCTCGCGGTCTCCGTCTCGCCCTCGACCCCCTCCTCCCCCTCGTCTCCTTCCCCCTCGTCCCCCGCCTCCAGGTTTCGCGCCGGGCCGGCCGGCGCGGCGTGCGCCGTGGTCGCCAGGTTCGGGTCGACCGCCTCGAGGCCCGCCGGCAGCGGGATCTCGACCGCCACGAACCGCGTGGTGGCGGTCGAGGAGAGCGTGATCTCGACGGTGACGTCCGAGCCCGCGGCGGCGCGGGTCACCGGCTTCCCCCTGGCGTCGAGGAAGCGCCGCTGCAGCTCCATCCCTTCGGCCAGAGGGGGCCGGTCGCTCCGGCGCGAGGTGTACGACAGGAGCGCCGAGGCGTGCACCAGCCCCGTCCCCTGCACCTGCACCGCCAGCGGCAGGGAGCGCCCCGGCGCCGCCGCGGCCCAGTTCTGCAGATCGTCCATCGCGATTTTGGCGCTCTTGCCGCGCGCCCGCGCGCTGTTGAAGTTCCCCTTCAGCAGCCAGTTGCCGCCGATCGTGGCGGTGGCGACGCACGACACCGGCTCCGACTCGCGGCGCTCGCGGTAGGTCGCCAGCGCCTGCAGCATCCAGGCGGCGTCCTGCGTCGTGTGGTAGCGGTCGCGCGACAGGTGATCGAGAAGACCGCGCGCCAGCCGGTCGGTGGTCGGGTCCTGCGGGCTCCGGGCGAGATAGGCCATAAGCGCCGCGGCGGTGCCGCGCGGCTCGCTCCAGAAGACCCACCAGCCCCAGTCCGGCTCCTTCTCCTCGAGGCGGGCGGTGCGCGCCTCCAGCGTGACGGCGTTGCCGACCTCCTGCATCAGCGCGGCGGCGCGCGGGTCGGAATGGCTCGACTCGAGCATCGTCGTCGCCAGAAGGGCGCGCACCCAGAACGACTGGCGCAGACTGCGCTGCTCGAAGAGAGTCTGGTTGTAGGCCGGCTCGGGATGTCCCAGGCGGCCGAGCGCGAAGGCGATCAGGACGCGGGCGGTCCAGCCGTCCGGCTCGCCGAGGATCCAGTGGTCCTGCCGCAGCGAGCGCGACAGGTAGGTCCCGAGACGCGTCAGCACGGCGTCGTCGACCTTGAGCCCCGCCCGCTTCGCCTCGGACAGCGCCCAGCCGACGTGCGCCGAGAGGACGGGATAGCTCCAGGAGCCGTCGGTCCAGAACGAGAAGCCGCCGTCGGGGCGCTGGAACTTCGCCAGGGAGGCGGTGGACGACTCGAGCCAGTGCGCCAGCGACTCGCCTTTGATCTCTTTCGGCGCGTACTCCTCGCCAAGGCGCCGCGCCGCCAGGAAGCCGAGAAGACGCGAGGCGATCTGCTCGCTGCAGCCGTACGGGTAGTCGGCCAGCCAGCGCACCCCCTGGGAGACGTCGCCGAGCGCCGTCGGCGCGAGGTTGACCTCGAGCCCGCCGGTCCCGGGGAAGACGTCGGCGGGGATCGTGAGCGCCTCGTCGGCGCGCGTCGCGGTCGCCAGGAAGGTGGCGACCGTCTCGGCCGGCAGGAGCGCCACGACCGGCAGGGTCACCTCGAGCGCGTCGCGCTCCGGCCCCGGGCCGGTGGTGACGGCGTCGAAGCGCAGGCGCGCCTCACCCGGCTGCCGCGCCACGACACCGAAGCCGACCTCGACCGAGGAGCCGGCCGGGACGCTGACCGTCTGCTTGGTCGCTCCCTTCAGCTCGATCGGGGCGACGGCCAGGCTGGTCACCGAGACTTCAACCTGCTGGGCCTGCTTCGTGCGATTGCGCACCACCATCCCGGCCCGCGCGCTGTCCTCCGGGCGCAGGAAGCGGGGGAGGGCCGGCTCGAGCCCGACCGGCTTGCTGACGCGGAACTCCACCTCGCCCGATCCGAACTCCTGCGCGCCGGCGAGCGCCACCGCCATCAGCCTGTAGGTCGTGAGCGAGTCGGGGAGGGTGAAGCTGAGGCTCGCCTTGCCGCTCTCGTCGGTGACGACGTCGCCGCGCCAGACCGCCAGCGCCCGGAAATCACGCCGCACCTCCGGCCCGCCCATCTCGAGGCCGCCACCGCCGCCGGTGCGATCCCCCTTGGTGCCGTAGGTGCGCCGGCCGACCAGGCGCGAGCGCGACTCGGAGGTCGACACGCCGAGCCCGCCGTGGGCATAGAAGGTGGCGAACGGGTCGGGGGTGCGGTAGCCGGTCAGCCCGAGGACCCCGGCGTCGACCGCCCAGACGGTCAGCGCCGCGCGCCGCGCGCCGCCCCCTTCCTTCTCGACGCTGACGCGCACCTCGGCGGTCTGGCCCGGACGGTACTCGGGGCGGCCGGGGTCGAGCTTCACGGTCAGGCGCCGTCCGCGGGGCGGCACCGTCAGCTCGCAATAGCCGACGCGGTAGGCCGGCTTTCCCGGGTCGGCCATCTCGGGATCCTCGGGCGCCTCCACGCGGCCGCGCAGGAGCACGACCGAGACGAAGATGTTGGGG